>JAZRME010000105.1:0-3378 GCA_045647325.1 Acutalibacteraceae bacterium
AGGTAAGCCATTGCACAAGTGAGCTTGACATCACAGATAAACTTGTAAAAGGCAACAACCGTATCACTGTTATGGTTGTCAAATGGTGTGACGGTTCTTATCTTGAAGATCAGGATTATTTCAGACTTTCAGGTATTTTCAGAGATGTTTATCTTCTTGCCAGACCCAAAAATCACGTTGAAGACGTTAAAATTGACACCTGCTTCAATGACGACTTTTCAAAATGCGACATAACAGTTGACCTTGAAGGCAACGGTAAATATCAGTTCCTCGACAGCGATAAAAATATTGTTTGCGAAGCTGAATTTAACGGCAGATTCAGCTTTGATGTTGACTCCCCTGTTCTCTGGAGCGCTGAGCAGCCTTATCTTTACACTCTTGTGTTGGAATGTGAAGGTGAAGTTATCGCAATTAAAACCGGTCTTAAAAAGATTGAAATCAAAGATAAAAAGCTCCTCATTAACGGCAAAAGAGAAATCCTCCGAGGCGTTAACCGTCACGATGTTCACCCTGTTACAGGTTGGGCTGTAACAGAACAAGATATGCTCGAAGACCTTTATATTATGAAAAGGGCAAACATCAACTGCATCCGTACATCTCACTACCCCAACGACCCGAGATTCTGTCAGCTTTGCAACGAGCTCGGTTTCTATGTTGTTGATGAAGCTGACCTTGAAACTCACGGTATGGGCTACAACACCAAAGAGGATTGGGACTGGACAAGATGGTCATTCCTCTCAAATTCTCCGGATTGGAAAGAAGCTTATATCGACAGAGCAAAGCGTCTTTTTGAAAGAGATAAAAACAACGTCTGCGTTATTATGTGGTCTCTCGGTAACGAAAGCGGTGCCGGTGTCAACCACAGAGCTATGAGAGAATATATCAAATCACGCAGAAGTGATGCCCTTGTTCACTATGAAAACAGCCATCTCGAATTTAAAGCTGTTCCTGAAGGCGAAAGCTTTGCTGACATTTCTGACGTTGAAAGCCGTATGTACGCAAGCGCTGACTATATCGAAAATTATCTTAAAAGCGACGAATATGACAAACCTTTCTATATGTGTGAATATGTCTGCGCTTCTTCCACAGGTGAGGTTTACAAATTCTTTGACCTTGTTGATAAATACGAAAACTTCTCAGGCGGCTGCGTTTGGGAATTTGCAGAACACGCTTTAAAAATCCCCGATGAAAAAGGCGAAATGAAATATTTCATCCGCCGTGAATGTGAATATATTTTCACCACTGAAATGGGTGGCGCTCACGGTGTTGTTAACACTGACCGTTCACTTCGCCCCGGTTATTTTGACCTTAAAAAAGTTTATGAGCCTTTCTGCGGTGAATACAAAGACGGCTCCGTTACAATCTATAACAAGAGAAGATTCGCTGACCTCAGCGACCTTTATGTTGAATACACAGTAAACGCCAACGGCAAAGAGCTTCTCAGAGGCGAAACTGCCGCTCTTGACATCGCACCCATGGGCAAAGGTGAATTCAAGCTCTTTGATGCAAATGAAATCACACAAAAAGATAACTGCATTCTTACCCTTTCATTTAAGTTAAGTGAAGATAAACCTTGGGCAGATAAAGGTTATGAGCAGGGCTTCTTACAGTTTGAGCTTGGCGAGAAATGCAAATCAAAAGCTGTTGAAGTTGAAACTAACCCCGTAAAAGCTGATGACGGTGAGCGTTATATCACAATAACAGCAGGTTCAACAGAGGTTAAGTTTGACAAGGTTTACGGCCAGATCTGCTCCTTTAAAAAGAACGATAAAGAGCTGATTAAAGAAAATATCTGCTTTGACATTTTCCGCCCCGAAAATTATAACGGTGGCTTTGAGCAGTGGATGCTTCATCGCTTTGACAAAATCAAACAAAAAACATATTCATGCTCTCTTATAAGCGCTGACAGTGAAAAGGCAGAGGTTGAGGTTGAACTCGCTCTCGGCTCACATTCAAGACCTCCCATTCTTAAAATGACAGCTTTGTGGAGCGTTCTCAGTGACGGAAGTGTTAATGTTAAGTGCGACGTCAAACTGCGTGATATTGCACCCTCACTCCCCCACTTCGGTGTTAAGCTTGTGCTTGATAAGAGCTTTGAAAATGTTGAGTATTTCGGCCTTGGCGACAGAGAAAGCTACCCTGACAAAGTTAAGGCATGGAAGACAGGCCTCTTCACTTCAACCGTTACTGATATGTATGAAAGCTTCTTCGTAGCTCAGGAAAGTTCATCAAGAAACAACACCCGTTGGGCAATTATTTCTGACGGTGAAACAGCTCTTCACATCAACAGCGTTTCACACGATGATTTCAGCTTCAAGGCTATCCACTACTCAACTGAGGATATCAGAGAAGCAAGATATTTCTACAATCTTCCTGAGGTAAAAAATACATACCTCACAATTGACTACAAGACCAACCCCATCTCAACAGAGCGTGAGGAGCTTGTATTTGATGAAAAAGAATTCAGCTTTGAGTTCAGAATTTTACCTATAAATAAATAAAATTATTCCCCTTACAGAGCTTTCTGTAAGGGGAATTTTTTAATACCAGAGCCAACCGAAAAGAACAATAACAATAATCCACTGAACGACTGAATAGCTTACATTCACTTCGCAGGTATCGGTTACTGTGTTACCGTATTGATCTGTAACTGTGCAGGTGATCTCTGCGCTGCCTGTTTTTGCTGCATAAACATTTCCGTTTTCGTCAACCGTTGCTACTGACGGGTCGGATGATGAATATGTAACTGTGTATTCAACACCGTTGTCAGCTAAAATATTGGGTGTGATTTTGGCTGATGACTTATAATTTATTGAGATATTATCAATATCAACAAAATTAACTTTGCCCAAAGCAGGGATAATCTGAGTGTCAATAACTGTTAAGCAATCTTCACATTTTAAAGCTTTGAGACCGGAAGTTGAAGATGTAGCAGGTGTTGTAACTTCCCACTCACCGGGGTTATGATTTATGGGGTTAATTGCAGTTACTCTTGTTTCGGTTTCGCCGCAGCGTGAGCAACATCTTGACTCGACACCGGTTTTTGTGCATGTAGCAGCAACTGTTTCAGCCCACTCATCAAAGCTGTGGCCGGTTGCACTGACATAATTTGCAACATAGCTGTAACCACATTCACAAGTGTAAGTTGTGTAGCCCTTATCTTCACAAGTGGGAGCTGTTATAACTGCGTTGTAGCTATGCTCTGCAATCTTATCGATTGTTTCTGTGTATGTGTCACCACATGCACAAGTGTAAGTCATAACACCTGTTGTTGTGTGAGTTGCAGGAGTTGTTACCTTTGATGTGTAGCTGTGACCCTTTGCATTAACATAATCAGCAACATAGCTGTCACCACAAGCGCAAGTGTATGTTGTGTAG
>JAZRME010000106.1:0-4769 GCA_045647325.1 Acutalibacteraceae bacterium
CTGCGAATGAAACGAGGGTAGGGGGAACATCGATATTTTCAAATGAACCACTCATTGAGTCTTTACCGCCGATTGAAGCGATTTCATATTCCATCTGAGCCTTGAAAGCACCGAGAAGGGCTGCGAGAGGTTTGCCCCAACGCTTACCGTCTTTAAGTGGTTTTTCGAAGTATTCCTGGAATGTGAGATAAACATCTTCAAATTTAGCACCTGCTGCAACAAGCTTTGCAACTGATTCAACAACTGCAAGGTATGCACCGTGATAGGGGCTCTTTTCTGTGATGAAGGGGTTGTAGCCCCAAGCCATAAATGAGCAGGCGTGTGTATGTTTCTTTTCAACAGAAATTTTATTAACCATAGCCTGGTTGGGTGTGAGCTGATTTTTGCCACCGAAAGGCATCATAACTGTACCGGCGCCGATTGTTGAGTCAAAACGCTCTGAAAGGCCTCTCTTTGAGCAGACATTAAGATCACCTGCGAGTGCTTTATAGCCGTCTGTGAAGTTCGCAGGAACATCCTTTTTATAATCTTCAGGCTTTGCAGGAGTGATATCAATATGCTTTTCAGCACCGTTTGAGTTAAGGAACTCGCGTGAAATGTCAACAATAGTGTTACCGTTCCAATGCATTCTGAGTCTTGGCTCAGCTTTAACAACAGCAACTACAGTTGCTTCAAGGTTTTCACTTTCAGCAAGAGCTTTGAAGCGTTCAACATTTTCAGCTTCAACAACAACAGCCATTCTTTCCTGAGATTCACTGATTGCAAGTTCAGTGCCGTCAAGTCCGTCATATTTCTTGGGAACTGCGTTAAGGTCGATTTCAAGACCGTCTGCAAGTTCACCGATTGCAACAGAAACACCGCCTGCGCCAAAGTCATTACAACGCTTGATAAGAAGTGAAGCTTCTTTATTTCTGAAAAGGCGCTGAAGTTTTCTTTCTTCGGGAGCGTTACCTTTCTGAACCTCTGCACCGCATGATTCAAGAGATTCAAGTGTATGTGATTTTGATGAACCTGTTGCACCGCCGCAACCGTCACGGCCTGTGCGTCCGCCGAGAAGAATAACGATATCGCCTTCTTCGGGGCGTTCACGGCGAACATTTTCTGAAGGAGCAGCAGCAATAACTGCACCGATTTCCATTCTTTTTGCTGTATAGCCGTGATGATAAAGCTCATCAACCTGACCTGTTGCAAGACCGATCTGGTTACCGTATGAGCTGTAACCTGCAGCAGCAGTTGTAACGATCTTTCTCTGGGGGAGTTTACCCTTGATTGTTTCGCTTACAGGCTTCAACGGGTCAGCTGCGCCTGTAACACGCATAGCTGCATAAACGTATGAACGGCCTGAAAGGGGGTCACGGATAGCACCACCGATACAAGTTGCAGCGCCGCCGAAAGGCTCAATTTCTGTGGGATGGTTGTGGGTTTCGTTTTTGAAAAGAAGAAGCCATTCTTCTTTTTCGCCCTCAACATCAATATAAATCTTAACTGTACATGCGTTAATCTCTTCACTTTCATCAAGGTGAGGGATCTTGCCGTTCTGGTTAAGATATTTTGTAGCGATTGTTGCAATATCCATAAGATTCATAGGCTTGGTTCTGCCGAGAATATTTCTTGTTGCAACATATTCATCAAATGCAGCCTGAAGGGTAGGATCTTCAAACTTTGCGCTGTCAATAGTTGTGAGGAAAGTTGTGTGACGGCAATGGTCTGACCAGTAAGTGTCGATCATTCTGATTTCTGTGATTGTGGGGTCACGGTCTTCAGTTTTGAAATACTGCTGGCAGAATTTAATGTCGTCAAGGTCCATAGCAAGACCATAGCTCTTAACAAACTCCTTAAGTCCGTCTTCATCAAGAGCGTTGAAGCCGTCAAGAGTCTGAACAGCTGTGGGGATATCGTAATCAACAGCGAGAGTTTCAACTCTGTCAAGTGAAGCTTCACGGCTTTCAACAGGGTTGA
Source organism: Acutalibacteraceae bacterium (assembly GCA_045647325.1). Taxonomy (GTDB): domain Bacteria; phylum Bacillota; class Clostridia; order Oscillospirales; family Acutalibacteraceae; genus CAG-488. The sequence continues at coordinate 1,960 of JAZRME010000106.1, forward strand.
TAACGTATTTTTTAAGTGCATCAATGCCTTCATCAGAAACATTACCGTAAACCATATAGATTCTGGCTGTTCTTACAAGAGGGCGGTCACCTTTGGAGATGATCTGAATACACTGTGATGCTGAGTCAGCTCTCTGGTCAAACTGACCGGGGAGATATTCAACAGCAAAAACTTTGCAATCGTCTTTGTCACCGATATGGTCATACAAATCATCAAGCTGAGGCTCTGAAAAAACAGTTTTTTTGCACTGTTCAAAAAGCTCTGCGTCAATGTTTTCAACGTCATATCTGTTGAGAATTCTGATTTTTTCAATGCCGTCAATCATAAGAAGATTTTTAGCATCATTGGTCATATTGTCAGCCTCGATAGTAAGGCCTTTTTTCTTTTCAACGTAAACTCTGTAAACCATTTTAAAACCTCCTTAGTTTGTGGCTTTAAGCGCTCTCTGACCGATGTCTTTTCTGTAAAAAGCATTGTCAAAGTGAACACCGTCAACTGCTTTGTATGATTTTTTGATTGCTTCTTCAAGGCTGTCAGCTGTTGCTGTAACACCTAATACACGGCCGCCTGATGTTACAACTTTACCGTCTTTAAGAGCAGCACCTGCAACATAAATACAAGCGTCAACGTCATCGTCAACGGTGATTTCAAAGCCTTTGTCATATTTTGTGGGATAACCCTCAGAAGCCATAACAACGCAGCATGCGTGTTGGTTAGTGAATTTAACCATATCCTCTGTGAGTTCTCCGTTTTCAACAGCTTTCATAATTGTGAAAAGGTCGCTTTCAAGCAAGGGGAGAACAACCTGAGTTTCAGGGTCACCGAAACGGCAGTTATATTCAATAACCTTGGGGCCGTTTTTGGTGAGCATAAGTCCGAAATAAAGACAACCCTTAAAACTTCTGCCCTCAGCGTTCATAGCGTTGATTGTGGGCAAAAAGATTTTATCCATACATTCTTTTGCAACATCTTCGGTATAATAGGGGTTGGGGGCAACAGTACCCATACCGCCGGTGTTGAGACCCATATCATTATCAAGAGCTCTTTTATGATCCATTGATGAAATCATAGGCACAACAGTTTTACCGTCTGTGAAAGAAAGAACGCTGATTTCGGGGCCTTCAAGGAATTCTTCAACAACAACATTACTGCCGCTGTCACCGAAAATCTTGTCTTCCATCATAGATCTGATAGCATCTACGGCTTCTTCACGGGTCATAGCGATGATAACACCCTTGCCCAATGCAAGACCGTCAGCTTTGATTACTGTGGGAATAGGGCAGGTTTCTGCGTATCTGAGAGCAGATTCCATATCGCTGAAAACTTCGTATTCAGCTGTAGGGATGCCGTATTTTTTCATAAGATTTTTTGAAAAAACCTTACTGCCCTCAATAATAGCTGCATCTTTTGACGGACCGAAGCAGGGAACACCGATTTCACGAAGAGCATCTGCCATACCGAGTACAAGCGGATCATCCGGAGTCACTACGCAAAAATCAATGTTATTACTTTTTGCAAAATCAACTGCGCCTTCAATGTCGGTTGCGCTGATTGATACACATTCAGCGTCCTGTGCGATACCGCCGTTACCGGGCAGAGCATATATTTTTTCAATATCTTTATTTTCTTTAAGCTTTTTGATGATGGCGTGTTCTCTTCCACCGCCACCGATAACCATAATTTTCATTTCGTTACCTCATCAATGATTAATGGTGGAAAAGACGCATACCTGTAAACGCCATAACCATACCTTTTTTGTTGCAGGTGTCAATAACAACGTCATCTCTGATTGAGCCGCCGGGCTGTGCAACATAAGAAACACCACTTCTTGAAGCTCTTTCAATGTTGTCATCAAAGGGGAAGAATGCATCGCTGCCGATACTTACACCGGTAATTGTTGAAAGGTAAGCTTTCTGTTCTTCTCTTGTGAAGGGTTCGGGCTTAACTGAGAAATAGTTCTGCCATACGCCTTCTGCCAATACATCTTCGTCATCGTCAGAAATATAAATGTCAATAACATTATCACGGTCGGGACGCTTGATTGTAGGAAGGAAGGGGAGATTAAGCACCTTTTCACTCTGACGGAGATGCCAGATGTCAGCTTTGTTACCTGCAAGGCGAGTGCAGTGAATTCTTGACTGCTGACCTGCGCCAACACCGATAGCCTGACCGTCAACTGCGTAGCAAACTGAGTTAGACTGAGTATATTTGAGAGTGATGAGAGCGATTATAAGGTCTCTCTTTGCGCTTTCGGGGAATTCTTTGTTATCTGTAACAACATTTTCAAGAAGAGCGTTATCAATTCTGAAATTATTTCTGCCCTGCTGGAATGTGATGCCGAAAACATCTTTTGTTTCGATTTCTGCAGGAACATATTCAGGGTCAATTTTAACTATATTGTAGTTGCCGTTTTTCTTAGCTTTAAGAATTTCAAGTGCTTCAGGCTCATAGCCGGGTGCGATAACACCGTCAGAAACTTCTCTTTTAATAAGCTTTGCTGTTGTAACATCACACACATCTGAGAGTGCAATCCAGTCACCGAAAGAAGAAAGTCTGTCGGTACCTCTTGCTCTTGCATAAGCGCAGGCGAGGGGGGATTCATCAAGACCTTCAACATCGTCAACAAAACAAGCTTTTTTAAGGCTGTCGGGAAGAACAGTACCGATAGCAGCTGATGTGGGGCTGACATGCTTGAATGATGCTGCAGCAGGCTGACCGAGAATATCTTTGATTTCTTTAACAAGCTGCCATGAATTGAAAGCGTCAAGGAAGTTGATGTAACCGGGTCTGCCGCTTAAAATTTCAATGGG
>JAZRME010000107.1:0-1441 GCA_045647325.1 Acutalibacteraceae bacterium
AACCTCAGCTGGGAATACTTCAAATCCAACCAGTTCCTCGGCGAATATTTCTTTTTGAATCCTTTCCGTCTCAAAGCCAATGAAGAGCTTTATGACGCTTTTGAGGCTCACGGAATGGACAGAGTTTCCTCTTTCGGAATAATTCCCGAAAAGAGCGAAATCGACTTTATGCTCAGGCCCATTAACTGGGGTTAAAACAAACGGCAGACGAAAATGTCTGCCGTTTTTCGTTGTTCACCCTTGCATTTTTAACGGGAATGTTATATTCTATTAACAGTTGATTTTCGGAGGAATATTTATGACAAGCTCAACCACATCAAGACCTATCAGCTTTAATAAAAACGGCAAGCTTAAAATTATGCACATAACCGATACGCATCTCAGTGACAAAAACATTGACAATTCCGTGTGGCTTATGGCAGAAGCCTGCGACCGTGAAAAGCCCGATGTTGTAATTATCACCGGTGATAATGTTGCCAACAACCACGGCACACCCAAGACAAAGGAATATATCGACAAGCTTATGGGCACTTTTGACAAAAGAAATATCCCTGTTGCAATCACCTTCGGCAACCACGATTCCGAATCGGGTGAACTGACGAGAGAAGACCTTATGGCTTATTACAACACCCATTCAAGCTCAATCAGTGTTGATGATGGTGAACTTCTTTCCGGTTGCGGAACATATAACATCCCCGTTATGTCTTCAGACGGTAAAAGACTCAGCTTCAACCTCTGGGTGTTTGACTCCAACGATTATGACAAAGAAGGGCACTACGGCTGTGTTCTTGCTGACCAGGTGGAATGGTACAAGCAGCGCTCCGATGAGCTCACAGCCCTTAACTCAGGTAACAAGGTTTACTCTCTCGCTTTTCAGCATATGATAGTTGCTGATGTTTACGATGCGTTGAAAAAGAGCGACAAAAAGCGCTTTTTCTCATACAGTCATATGTATAATAAGGACGATTATTATATGTTTGACCCCGACAGGCAGAATTTCGGAACACTGACCGAAACTCCCTGCAGCGGCTATGAAAACTACGGTCAGTTTGAGGCTATGGTTGAAAAAGGGGATGTTCTCGGCATTTTCACAGGCCATGACCACACCAATGCCTTTGGCGTAAAATATAAGGGTGTTGACATCTGCAACTCTCTGAGCACACGCTACAACGGTGACGCCTTTTCATCACAGTATGGCTACAGAATTCTTGAAGTGGATGAAAGCAATCCTTCTGTTTACACAAGCCGAGTTGTCCATTGGTACGATATGTTCACCTTTAAACAGGCAAGAGCATTAAAAGCAAAAGGAGATACCTTTGCCTCTGATTTGGTGTTCGACGTCAGATGGAGAGGCATTCTGATGAAATCCTCCCACCGCTTCGGCAGATTCTGGATTCATAAATTGACCGGCAGAAAAGTTTCGTATAAAGATTAAAAGGTG
>JAZRME010000108.1:0-9642 GCA_045647325.1 Acutalibacteraceae bacterium
GTTCATCTCCAACCTGTCCGGTGTGTTCTTCTTGTTTTTCATTGTGTCATAGTTGCGCTGTTTGCACTCTGTACACGCAAGGGTAACTTTTACTCTCATATCGGCACCTCCGTTTAACCGGGTTTTTCCCGGAATTTTAGCCTCCCTCTTACCAAAAGCTCTACCCTGTAAGCTTTTGAATCAGGGCACAAAAAAAGAACCCTCTTTAAGAGGTAATCGTATTTTACCACCTCTTCCCCTTAATGTCAAGAAAAATTTACAAAAAATAAAATATTTTTTTGTTTATTTCCACAAATTGTATGTGCAGCACTTCACCGACACCAAATATGCAACAAGCGATATGTTTTTCTTTGACATTCTTATAAAAAATGATATAATAAATTAAAAAGCTGCAAGGAGGTGTTGCAACAATGTCAACTAAATCAAAACCTTTTTATTGGTTCCCGGTGATGCTTATTGTGGGATTTTTTCAGATAATCACCGCCTTCACGGTTCTTTTTCAGAAAGATGATTTTGACTTTATTCTTGCCGCTGTGCTTCTCGGTTATATTTTTATTGAATTCGCTTACTTTTTTGTTGCCACCGCATTTTTTGACCAAAAGCATACCGAGCTGGAGGTTATAGGCTTTTTCTTGTCCGGAATCGGTATGACCGTCTGCGCAAGTGTTAACGCTGATTACGCTATAAAGCAAGGTATCGCAATTATACTCGGCCTTATCGTTTTTGTTGTTTTACTTGCAATTTTACGCCGGTCTGACATTGTAACCAAACTGCGCACACCTGTCGGAATTCTCGCTATCGGCCTTCTGGCTGTGAATATTGTTTTGGCAGAAACCACTAACGGAACGCTCAACTGGATTAACGTTGCAGGAATTTCCGTTCAACCGTCAGAGATAGTTAAACTCGCATTTATCTTTGTCGGCGCTGCAACACTTGATAAGCTTCAGAGAACACGCAGTATCACTAAATATATTATCTTTGCCGTTACATGTGTAGGCTTTTTGTTTCTTATGCGTGACTTCGGCACAGCGCTTATTTTCTTTTTCACTTTCATTATAATAGCATTTATGCGCTCAGGTGATTTCAGAACAATCGCTCTCATCTGCGCTGCAGCCGTTCTCGGCGCAATAATGGTTATTTATTTCAAGTCAACTGTTGCTGCCCGTTTTTCAACATACCGTCACATCTGGGATGATATGTACGGCAAAGGTATGCAACAGACACGAACTCTGATTTATTCGGCAAGTGGCGGTCTGTTTGGTCTCGGAATAGGAAGAGGTAAGCTCAAGGGCACTTTCGCAGCAACCACCGACCTTGTTTTTGGTATGATCTGTGAGGAATGGGGTCTTATTCTCGCCTTAATGATTATGCTCTGCTTCGCCTTCCTCGTTTTTTATGCAATCAAAACTGCCCGTGACACCAGATCAGCTTTTTACGCTATAGCCACCTGCGCCGCAGCAGGAATGTTGTTGTTTCAGATGTCACTTAACATTTTCGGTGTTACCGACCTGTTGCCTTTCACAGGGGTAACTCTGCCGTTTATCAGCAGAGGCGGAACAAGTATGCTCTGTTCATGGGGTTTGTTGGCTTTTATCAAATCGGCCGACATACACACTTATCCCCGGCTTTCAGACACCATTTTACCCGATCATCCTCTTTACCCTGACGATATTCCCGTCACAAGAAAAAGGAGGCGCACCGTAAAATGAAAAATACCACCAGACGAGCCTATGTCCTTTACGCTGTTCTAATTGCGTTTTTTGTGGGCTTCGGTATATTATTATATACATTTATAATGAACGGCTCCGATTGGGCAACAAACAAAGCTAACCGACACCTCTATTCGGACGGTAGCATTTCAGCGGCAGGAGCGGTTTATGACCGTGACGGTGATACTCTCGCTTATACTGTTGACGGCGCAAGAAAATACAACGAAAGCTCAACTGTCAGAAAAGCTACTCTTCACACAGTGGGCGACCTTAACGGTTTTATCGCCACAGGGGTTCAATACACTTATCGCCACACTCTGACAGGTTATGACTTTGTCAACGGAATTTCATCTATTGTTCAATACGGAAAAGGAAATGACATTCATCTGACTATCGACAGTGATATCTGTCAGGTGGCTTATAAGGCTCTCGGCAAACGCAACGGAGCTATCGGAGTTTATAACTACAAAACAGGTGAAATCATCTGTATGGTTTCAACCCCCACCTATGACCCTAAAAACAAACCTGACGATATAGATACCAACCCGAAATATGAAGGTGTTTATCTCAACCGTGTTTTATCAGGTCTCTATACCCCGGGCTCAACTTTTAAAGTTATAACAGCAGCAAGTGCAATTGAAAACATCCCCGATATTTATCAGCGTGAATTCAGATGCACAGGTGAATACAACACAGGTGACGGAACAGTCATCTGCAACGACACTCACGGCACCGTGAATTTTGAAAAAGCGCTCAACCGTTCATGCAACAGCGCTTTCGCTCAGATTGCAATTGAGCTCGGCTCTGAAAAGTTGACAGCAACAGCCAAAGAGCTTGGTTTCAACACCGATCTTAATGTTGATAAAGTTGCTGCCCCCGAAAAATCAATGTTTGACGTCAGCAAAACCACCCTCACAGATCTTGGCTGGGCAGGTATCGGTCAATACACAACTCTCGCCAACCCTTACCATATGATGACAATTATGGGCTGTATTGCAAACTCAGGTGCAGCCGTTGAGCCGAGAGTTATAGATTATATTCAGAGCCCGAAGCTTTTTAAAGACGAAGCGCAATCACAGATCAGCGAAGAAATTTCTCTGCCCCCTGTTGTTGCCGACAATCTCAAAAAAATGCTTCGTTCAAATGTTGAAAACTATTATGGCGATAAAAAATTCCCGAGACTTGAAATGTGCGGAAAAACAGGAACAGCGCAGATTGATGACGGTGAATCACACGCCTGGTTTGTCGGATTTTCTCAAAATCCCGAAACCCCTTACGCTATAGTTGTTGTTATTGAAAACGGAGGTTCCGGACTTTCAGCAGCAGGAACAGTAGCCAACAAAGTTATGCAGTCAGTTTGCAACTAATCGCTACCTATTGTGGCTGATTATGAATCAACCACTATTGTGTCAGCATTTTTGCTAAAATTAACATAGTAATTTTTATTTAAAAACACGTCTTATTTCTTTTTTAGAAATAAAAAATGAAATTGTTATGTTATGATTAGCATAACAAAGTGCAAACTTTGCAAATTATTAGCACAAAGTGCAAAAGGAGAAATTAGCAATGAAAAAGATTTTAGCAGTAGTTCTCGCTCTTGTTATGACATTAGCTATGGGAACAGCCGCACTTGCTTACGTTGAAGTTGCTCCTGGCCAGATTTATCTCGGACCAGCAGACGCTACATACTATGCAAATCCCGGCGACGAAGTTACACTCACATTCCGTTATGCAGGTATGCCCAATGAATCAGACGGTTATCCCTCAGACGGTTATGCAATCATCCCCTTCTTCGGCGTTATCGGCAACCCCAACAGCAACCTCATCACAAGCGCTGATCTCACTCAGGAAGCTAAAGATGCAGGCGTTTCTTTCGTGGTTAACGAAGCTTCAGGCTACAACACATTCTATGATGAAGAAAACAGCCTTGCTTTCGGCGCAATCATGATGCCCGTTGAGCTTCTCGCTACTGACTTCAACGCTTTCACAATCACAACAAAAGTTTCAGACGACTGGGTTGTTGTTGACTATGTTGCAGAAGAAAACATCGGTATCGAATTCTATGCAGGTGACGACGTTATGCCTTCAATCATCGTAACTGATGAAGAAGCAGCAGCTATCACAGCCGGTGAATACACACCTGAAGAAGTTGCAGAGCCCGTTTACATGGCTGGCGTATTCTCAGAGTTCGCTACAATCGAGGCTATGCCTTATCAGCCCACATTTGAAGAGTCACTCACAGAGCAGCTCAAAGGTATCGGCTCAGCTCTTCTTGACGTTCTTATGATCGGTATCAACCTTCTCAAGGGCGAACTTGCTCCTTCAGATTGGTTCATCCCCGGTGAACATGACGTTGTTGACCTTAGCTTCGTAACAGACGCTATCGGCAAACTCGTTTCAATGATTCTTCACGCTTAATCAATTTAACAAAAAATCAGCCGGTTCGAAAGAACCGGCATTTTTTTGTATCTTATTATTTTTTTAGCCAACCTTTTTCAACGCTGTCATCAAGCATAAACTTAACCTTTGGCCAGACATCAGGCATAGCTTCTTTTATTTTAAGCATTCTCTTTTCAACCTTGTCATAAGTCACACCGTCAACCCAGGTATGACCCTGAGTTTTGTAATTGTTAATCAATGGTTGCAACCTGTCAAGAGCGCAGGTGTAAAGAGCATCGGGAGTTTTTTCTTCATCAAATTCAAGCCACAAAGCTTTATACTCTTCCCCTTGATTATCGGGCAGCTGACTAAAAAGTTTTTCCGCTGCTGCCTGCTCACGCTGAAACTTATCTTCATAACCTTGCGCATCATAAGCAAATGTGTCACCTGCATATATCTCAACAAGGTCATGAACAAGCGCCATTTTAAGGCAGCGATCTATGTTAACTTCAGGTTTTGCGTATTCCTTAAAAAGCATTACCATTGTCGCCAGATGCCACGAATGCTCGGCATCAGTTTCGGTACGGCTGCGATCAATCAGAAGTGTCCGCCGATAAACCGATTTCATCTTATCAATCTCTGCTGAAAACTCAATAAGCTTTTCAATATTATCCATATCAGAACTCCTTTAACCGTCTCACCGTTTCGGCAACAGGCAACCCTACAACATTAAAATAATCGCCCTCAATACCTTTGACAAGAACACATCCGTTTGTCTGAATTCCGTAACCACCGGCCTTGTCAAAGCAATCACCCGAAGCAATATATTCATCAATTTCATTCTGAGAAAGAGGATAAAATTCAACTGCAGTTTTTTGAGAAAAGACTGTGGTTTTTTCTTTTGAAATTATACAAACACCTGTAAAAACAAAATGCTTTCTGCCCGAAAGAGTGTTGAGCATTTCGTTGGCCTGATCATAATTTTTAGGTTTGCCGAGAATTTTGTTGTCAATCGCAACTACTGTGTCAGCGCCGATAACAACACTATCGGGATGATTTTGAAAAACAGCGTCAGCTTTGATTCTGGCAAGGTGTTTTACAGCCGTTTCAGGTGAAATTCCCTCTTCAAGAGTTTCATCAGCGTCAGCCACATCAACAGTAAAATTTACACCTGCTAATTGCAAAAGTTCTTTGCGCCTCGGAGAAGCTGAGGCTAAAATTATATTTTTCATTCAGCTGTCACCTTTAAATAAGTTTTAAGAATTGCTGCCTGAGTTTTGCCGTCGGGAATTTCATTTTTCATAACCATCTCAACAGCTCTTTCAAGAGGAATTTTTTCAATATTCAAAAACTCATCTTCATCAAGTTTCTGCTGACCGAAAGAGAGACCTCTGGCGAGATAAAGATAAATGATTTCATCCACATATCCGCAAGTAGGATAAAACTTACCGAGGTCAGTATATTCTTCAGCAACACATCCGATTTCTTCAAGAAGCTCTCTTTTGCCTGACTCAAGAGGGTCCTCGCCCCTCTCAAGTTTACCTGCAGGTAATTCAAGCAAAACATCCATATAAGGATATCTGAACTGACGCACAAACATAAGCTCATTGTTGTCGGTTAAAGCAGCAATACACACACCGCCCGGATGCTCAATAACCTCTCTGATACACGGTTTTCCGTTAGGCAAAAGAGCATCATCACGGCGAAGATTTATGATTCTTCCTTCATAGATATAATTCTTTTTTACTGTGGTTTCTTCAAGTTTCATAGCCTTACCTCACCTGATTTTTACCTTAAAATTTTGTGAACATCTCGGGCAGCAGACTGTATGTTCCCCCTTGCGTTTCGGCAACCTTATAACAGCCTGACAACCGGGACATTTTTTAAAAACATGAGTTTTTCTGTCTTTAAATCTGACCTTATAGCCGTCAATTTTCTTTTTTATCTGTGACGGCTTTTTTGCCTTGACTTCATAAGGATTTTTAGTGAAATCTTTGTTTTTAATCTTTGAAATTATCTGTATAAATTTTGCATTTTCTTTTTGTCGCTGAACAAGATTTTTTGAAAAAAATCTATACATTGTCAACACAAAAAACAGCATTGTAACAGTTGTCAAAACCCTTGAGTTTATAAACCAATCAGCTACATCGAGCACAAGGCTGAAAATAATCATAGCGTAATAGAGTTCATCAGAGCCGTTTCTACCCCTCATAAACTCCATAAACTTAAGCTTGAGATTGTCCATTTATTCACCCATTTTCTTAATCACTTCTTTATAGTGATTGCCCTTGTATTCAAAATTTTTATAAACATTATAGCTTGAAGCAGCAGGTGAAAGCAGACAGCTTTTTCCTTTTTGAGTCAACTCAAAAGCTGCGCTGACTGCGTGATCCATATCCTCAGCTTTGACCATTTTTTTAGTGCATCCGGCAGAAGAAAGTCTGTCAATGATGCTATGACCTGTTTCAGGCATTCCGATAAGATTTGACAACGGACATGACATAAGATATTTTTCAAACTCATCATAACCGATTCCTCTGTCAAGACCGCCAAATATCAGCGTGTCAACATCACCGATAGCTTCCACACCGCATTCAACAGCGTGAGGAATTGTCGCAATACTGTCATTAAAAAACTTAACACCCTTAAACTCACCGACAGGTTCAAGTCGATGGGGAATTCCTTTAAAGTTTTCAACACCTTTTTTAACTGCTTCTTTATCGATGCCGAGAATTTCAGCAACCCTGGCAGCGAAGAAAATATCCTGATGGGTATGAGCACCCAAAAGTCTGTTATTAAGAGTTGTGAGGCTCTTTAAAAACGCATCATCCTGCTCAGCGCTGACAGCAAATTTAGTGCTTTTTACCTTATCAAAATCCACAACACCGGTTAAATCCTGATCGGGGTTAAAAATGAGATAATCATCTTCACTCTGATGATTCATAATATTAAGCTTGGCGCCTACATAACCCTCAAAACCGTTATAATGGTCAAGATGCTCAGGATAAACATTTGTCAACACTGCAATATGAGGCGATGTGCGTGTAAACTCAAGCTGATGAGATGACATCTCTATTACGGCTATTTTGCCTTCACTTGCGTCAAGCACATCAAAAACAGGCACACCGATATTGCCGATTAAACAAGTATCTTTACCTGAAGCCGCAACAACCTCATAAATCAGCGTAGAAGTTGTTGTTTTTCCTTTTGTGCCGGTGATACCGATTTTGGTGCAGGGAGCGTATTTCAGAAACAAATCTGTCTGACAAGTGATAATAACTCCGTCAGGAATTTTTACATCTCTGACAGAAATACCCGGTGTTTTCATCACGATATCGTATTCTTTCATCGCTGACATATAGTCTTCACCGGTATGAAAGCTGACATTTTCATCATCAAGACTTATCTCTTTCATATCAGCAATACCTAATTGCTTCTGAGGCAGATATTTACGGATGTAATTATAAGTTGAGATACCCTCTCTGCCAAATCCCATAATAAGAACTTTTTTATCTTTATAAAACTCTATAAGCTGCTGAATCATAGCTGACATCTCCGTTGATCAATTAATTTTTATTTTTTCTTGCTAAAAAGTCTTGACTGAAGGTCAATCATTTTTTTCTTTTTATTTTGTGTTTCTTCTTTTAAAATCTCGTATTTTTCACCATTAAAACTGAGAATATCGCCCGACTTAACCCCGTCAGGGAGGCAAGAACTCTCAAGATAAACAAATCCACCGGTTTCGGCTTCGCACTTTGCTTTTCCGTTTTCAACAGACTCAACCGTAAACTTACTCATATTGCACCTCAGAATTCACTCTCGGCAACGCAACGCCTTGTTGAAATAAGTGACCCTGCTTCAACGGCTCCGTTCTCACAGCCGCACCACGGACAATGAATATGTTCCATCGGCGCCCGAAGATCAGGAGTAACGGGAATTGATGTATCTCTCACCACTTCAAACCTCTTAAAGCAACCTGCACATTGTTTTTTCATAACAGAACACCCCATGATAATTTATGTATTTATTATAGCTTTTATAGTGCAATATGTCAACGACCTTAAAAGTGCAAAATGTTTTTTTAAGTCAAAGTGACAATATTAACAAATTTTGTTTATTTTAAGCCCTTTTTTCGGTGTTTTTTATTGGCGAAATATACAAACTTGATTTTTTTCTACCCATTATATTGACTAAATTGTAGAAAAAGAGTTTTAGCCCTTGTTTTTGCCAAAAAGTGTGATATAATATCTGCAATCAATATGGAGTTGTGAGGAATTAAAATGTTTTCTTTCATCGCACAATTGGGAATAATTATTATCAGCGTTATCAATCTCGTGGTCGTGAATCTAATTGATAACGTCAAAGGTTATGCCCCAAGGTGTCAGAAAGCAGCTTAATTTAACCCCACGGAATTGCCAAGGGTTTTTATTATGCATACTCGGAGCCTATGGTTTAATCTTTAAGCCATAGGCTTTTGTTTGCTAAAACAACTCGCAGAAAGGAAAAGCTATGAAGTTAACAGGTGCTCAGATTCTTATCGAAACACTTATTGAACAGGGCGTAGATACAATATTCGGTTACCCGGGTGGTTCAGTTCTTAACATTTATGATGAGCTTTATAAAAACAGTGACAGAATCAACCACATCATCACCGCTCACGAGCAAGGCGCTGCTCACGCAGCTGAAGGCTATGCACGAGCTTCAGGTAAATTAGGTGTTGTTCTTGCCACATCAGGTCCCGGCGCCACAAACCTCGTCACAGGTATCGCTGACGCAAATCTTGACTCAACTCCCCTTCTTGCTATCACAGGTAACGTAGGAACCTCTGTTTTGGGCAGTGACGGATTTCAGGAAGTTGATATCGTAGGTGTTACATACCCCATTGTTAAACACAGCTATCAGGTCAAAGATGTTACCAAACTCGCTGATACAATCCGTGAGGCTATGCAGATTGCCCTTTCAGGCAGACCCGGCCCCGTTCTTATCGACATCCCCAAAGATATTCAACTTGCTTCAACCGAGTTTACAAACAAAGATAAAATTACACTTTTTGATAATCCCCCTTATGATGAGGAGCTTATCGACAAAGCTGTTGAGATGATCACCGAAAGTAAACGCCCGTTTATTTATTGCGGCGGCGGCGCAGCAAAAGAAAGATGCTGCCATGATATTATGGCATTCTCTGAAAAGATTGACGCCCCTATCGGAACAAGTATGATGGGTCTCGCTTCAATTCCTGCATCTTTTAAAAACGGACTCGGTATGTGCGGTATGCACGGTCATTACGCATCAACAGCCGCTATGTATGAGTCAGACCTCATTATCGCTATGGGTGTTCGTTTCAGCGACAGAGCTACAGGTGACAAAGCTAAATTTTCACTTGACAAAAAAATCATCCACATCGATATTGACCCTGCAGAAATCAGCAAAAATATTTCAGTCAACCTTGGTATCACAGGTGATCTTAAAGAAGTTATCAACGCTATCAACGCTAAAACTTCAGAAAGCAAAAAACCTGAGTGGATGGCTAAGATTGACGAATTCAGAAAATATG
>JAZRME010000109.1:0-3172 GCA_045647325.1 Acutalibacteraceae bacterium
AATATGGCTTATATGGGCTCAACTCTTGTTTACGGCCGAGGCAAAGCTGTTGTTACCGCAACAGGTATGGACACAGAAATGGGTAAAATTGCCAACGCAATTACTCTGGCTAAAGAAGGCAAAACTCCCCTTGAGATCAAACTCGAACAGCTTTCAAAAGTTCTTACAAAGCTTGTTATCGGTGTCTGCGTTTTCATTTTTGCTTTTGATATTATCACAAAATATTTTCTCGCAACCGGTTCACCGGAGTTTATCAGCGTAGCTCTTGAATCATTTATCACAGCTATCGCTCTTGCTGTTGCAGCCATCCCCGAGGGACTTGTTGCAGTTATGACAATTGTTCTTTCTATGGGCGTTACCAATATGTCCAAGAAAAATGCGATTATCCGTAAAATGACTGCTGTTGAAACACTCGGCTGCACTCAGATTATCTGCTCTGACAAAACAGGTACACTCACTCAGAATGTAATGACAGTTGTTGACCATTACGCTGAGGATGAACTTAAACTTGCAACAGCTATGGCTCTTTGCACAAACGCTCAGGTTGAAGAAGACGGCAAAAGCACCGGCGAACCCGACGAAGTTGCTCTTATCAACTACGCTGCATCTCTCGGCCTTGCAAAAGCTGACCTTGTGGCAAAAGCACCCAGAGTCGGCGAAGTTCCCTTTGACTCAGGCAGAAAGATGATGAGCACAGTTCATAAAGCAGGTGACAGATTTGTTCAGTACACAAAAGGTGCACCTGATGAGATTCTCAAAAAATGCTCTCACGCTGTTATTAACGGCCAGGTTGTAGAGCTGACTGATGACATTAAAGCTAAAGCCGCTGAAGAAAACACAAGAATGGGTAACAAAGCTCTTCGTGTTTTTGCTGTTGCTTACAAAATGTATGATGCAGAACCAGCAGCTTACGACTCAGCAAGTCTCGAATATGATATGATTTTCATCGGCCTTACAGGTATGATCGACCCTGTCCGCCCCGAAGTTAAAGACGCTATTGCAGAATGTCGCACAGCAGGTATTACTCCTATTATGATCACCGGTGACCACATCAACACAGCTAAAGCAATCGCAAGAGAGTTGGGTATTCTTGAAAGCGATGATCAGGCTATGATGGGTGTTGACATCGACAAATATACTGACGAAGAATTTGAACAGATAGTTGAAAACATTCACGTTTATGCACGAGTTCAGCCCGAGCATAAAACAAGAATCGTCAACGCCTGGAAAAACAAAGGTTATGTTACAGCTATGACAGGCGACGGTGTTAACGACGCACCTTCAATCAAGAGCGCTGATATCGGTGTTGGTATGGGTATCACAGGCACTGACGTTACAAAGAACGTTGCAGATATGGTTCTTGCTGACGATAACTTCGCAACAATCGTTTCAGCTGTCGGCGAAGGCAGAAGAATTTATGACAACATCCGTAAGGCAATTCAGTTCCTTCTCGGTTCAAACCTTTCTGAAGTTGTTTCAATCTTCTTTGCTTCAATTATGAATTTCACAATTCTCAAAGCCCCTCACCTTCTCTTTATCAACCTTGTTACTGACTCTATTCCCGCTCTTGCTCTCGGCACAGAAAGACCGGAAGCAGACATTATGAGAAGAAAACCCAGAAACAAGAATGACGGTATTTTTGCCGGCGGACTCGGTGTTGACTGTTTCTATCAGGGAATTGTAGTTTCAATTCTTACAATCGCAGCTTTCTATATCGGTGAATTCCTTGAAACAGGCCACCTTGTTTTCAGAAATGTTGCTGAAAGCGAAGACGGTATGACAATGGCATTTTTCACAATGGCAATGTGCGAAATCTTCCACTCATTCAATATGCGTTCACAGCGTGGTTCAGCAGTTGGTATGACTTTTAAAGGCAGCCACAACAAACTCCTTTATCTTGCAATGGTTGCTTCATTCCTTCTTACAACTGCAGTTGTTGAGATTGATTTCCTTTCAGATCTCTTCGGTTTTGCTCACCTTGACGCTCTTGAATACGGAATTTCTCTCGGACTTGCATTCCTCATTATCCCAATTGTTGAAATTGTTAAGTTCTTCCAGAGAAAATTCAGCAAAGACTGATCTCATTTATCCCGACACCGCAAGGTGTCGGGATTTTTTGTAATATATACAAAAAATAAATAAAAAATTCTACATAAGTATAGATAAATAAAAATTGCATAACACAATATGTTGTGATATTATTAAATCGGTTATTATGCAAAGCATAGTAATAATGTATAAATTGAAGGGATGGTTTAAATGGCCAAAGAAAAAAAGGTTATCGGTAACGAAGGTATTACCGATGCCCGTCAGTTAGGTATTCCAAAAATGTTGGTGCTCGGATTCCAGCACATGTTTGCCATGTTTGGTGCAACAGTTCTTGTTCCCCTGCTCACAGGTCTTGATGTTGCCACAACACTTCTTATGGCAGGTCTCGGAACACTTCTGTTCCACCTCATTTCAAAAGGTAAAGTTCCCGCTTTCCTCGGTTCATCATTTGCGTTTCTCGGCGGTTACGCCGCTGTTGCTCCTCTTGAAGCAGCTGATAACGCTCAGAAGCTCCCCTACGCATGCTTAGGTGTTGCTTGTGCAGGTCTTGTTTATCTTGTTCTCGCAGCTCTTATCAAACTTGTTGGTATCAACAAAGTTATGCGTTTCTTCCCACCTGTTGTTACAGGTCCTATCATCATCTGCATCGGTCTCGGTCTTGCAGGTTCAGCAGTAAGCAACTGCCAGACTAACTGGCCTCTTGCCATCATCGCTCTCGCAATTGTTGTTGTTTTCAACATCTGGGGCAAAGGTATGGCCAAGATCATCCCCATCCTTCTTGGTGTTCTCGGCGCATATGTTATCGCTCTTCTTGTGGGCAACGTTGGTGGAGTTGAAGGTTGGGCAATCGATTTCACAGCAGTTAAAGAAGCTGCTTGGATTGGTCTTCCAATTCATAAAGAAGCAACTATTCTTGGTGTTGACTGGTCAAACAAGAGTCTTATTATCAGCGCAATCATTGGTATTATGCCAATCGCTCTCGCTACAATGATGGAACACATCGGCGATATTTCTGCTATCGGTGCTACTGTTGGCAAGAATTACATCAAAGACCCAGGTCTTCACAGAACACTCACAGGTGACGGTCTTGCAACAACTATTGCTTCCCTCTTCGGTGCTCCTG
>JAZRME010000110.1:0-4621 GCA_045647325.1 Acutalibacteraceae bacterium
ATAAAACAAATTTCATCAATATAATTTTTATATTTATCAACATATTTGTTTTTTGTGTTGATTATCTTACAAAACACCATTGACATGATGATTAAAATATATTATAATACCACTCAGCTACTCACAGTTGATTTATTTTAACGAACGGAGAAACAGAATTATTATGTCTATTTCAACAGTCAGAGAACTTTTAGATTTCGCTGCCCACAAATATAATAAAAAGACTTTTTGCAGCTTTTTACGAGGCACGGAAATCAGCTCAAAATCATTCACACAATTCCGTGAAGACTGTCTTGCTGTGAGCCGATATATCAAAACAATCAATCAAAACAAAATGCACATCGCCTTTATCGGCAAAACCAATTATGAATATATTGCCTGTCTTACAGGTATGATTTGCAGTGGTAATGTTGTTGTTCCTTTTGCGCCTGATATCAGTATTGACGAAGCTTGTACTCTTTTTAAAGACGCTGACATTGAAATGGTTTTTTGCGAGGAAGAATTTATCCCTGCGGCAGAAGAAATCCACAACAGATACAAAGGTATCAGAAAAATCATCTCCCTCGGTGACCGTATCCGGTTTGAAGATATATTCACCAAATATTCTTCAGAGTCCCCTTATGCGCACCTTTCGGAAATTAAAATTAATCCTTATGAATGTTCATTGATTATTTATACTTTAGGCACAACCGGTGAAAGAAAAGGCGTTATGCTCTCTAATAACAACCTAGCCTCAAACTCTTGTTATGATACTTACAAGGCAGACGAAGGAGAGGTTACTCTTTCACTGCTTCCTATGCATCATGTTTTTTGCTACGCCTGTGACATTCTCAAAAGTCTGTATGACGGAAATCAGGTTTGTCTTAACGGTGCACTCACTAATCTTTATAAAAATCTGCTTTTATTTGAACCTACAAACGCCCGGATTGTTCCACTGCTTTGCAAAGCAATTCTTACAAAAATAAAAATTTCAGAAAAAAAACATCCTGAGCTTACACCTCGCGAAGCAGCTGAATTAGTTGTAGGAAAGAGACTGAAAAGATTTATCGCCGGCAGCGCATTTCTGAGCGGGTCTATCATTGATGGTTTTGAAAAATACGGTATCACTGCTCGCCAAGGCTATGGAATGAGTGAATGTAGCCCAAGAATTACAACCTCAGACTTTTCAGACAGACATAAATATTCCAATGGTGTTCTTATCGGTGTTGATGATGTAAGAAGCATTGACGGCGAAATCCAGGTAAAAGGACCGTCTGTTATGCTCGGCTACTACAAAAAGCCTGAAAGAACTGCCGAAGCTTTCACAGATGACGGATATCTTCATACCGGTGATTTAGGATACATCGAAGACAATCACATTTATCTTATAGGCAGAAGAAAAAATCTTATTATCCTCTCTAACGGAGAAAACATTTCACCGGAAGAAATAGAGAACAAATTTATCGATGACGAAATTGTTAAAGAAATTGTGGTTTATGCTGAAGATGATAGCATTGTGGCAGAGATTTACCCCGATGAGCAACTGATTATCGGTATGGATTTTAATTCTGTCAAAGATAAAATTGATAAAATAGTTAACAGAGTTAATTCCGAAATAAAAACCGACAGACAAATCAGCACTTTCAAAATAAGAGAAAAACCTTTTGACAGAACTTCAACAGGAAAAATCAAACGATCTCAATTCAATTTTTCGGAGGAATAAAACAGTGAAGAAAAAATTACCTGACGGTCAAATCGTCGAAGCCTACCCTATTTCCAATTCACAGCAGATGATGTTCCTTATGTCACTTAAATACGGGTCCGGTTATCCGGTTAATAACATAGGCTGCGGTTATTATTGGAAGGGCGAAATGGATGTTAACATTATGAAAGAATCCATTCGCGAAGCTATTGAGCGATGTGACACGATGCGTCTGCGTTTTGCTACCGATAAAAAGCACAAGGTTGTTCAGTATGTTGTTTCCGAAAGCGAACTTGAAATTGAAGAATGGGACTATTCGCACTTGTCATTTGAAGAAGCTGAATCAAAGCTTACTGCTATTTCAAGAGAAAACATTCCTATGTTTAACTGTGAAATTCACAAGATTGTTATAATCAAATTTGCCGATGGATATCACGGAATTTTCGCAAGATTTCAGCACCTTGCCATGGATGCCTATTCTGTAAAAATTTTTATTAACGATATTATTGAGATATATCTTAACAAAACAAAAAATGCACCTTATCCCAGACCTATGAAAGATTATATTCCTGTGCTGTTAAAAGAGCTTGAATATCAGGAATCACTGCGCCATGAAACAGACAGAAGATATTGGTATGACTCGTTAGCTACTTCATCAGAACCGATTTTCACTGACTATATGATTGACAACCGCCTTAAAAAGCAACAGATTAAAAACCCCGATCAAAGATATGCAGATATTCATTCGGGACTTCCCGACGCTGATGTTTTTAAAAAGAGTATAAGCACCGAGAACAGCCGACAGATCATTGATTTCTGCGAAAAAAATAATCTTTCGATTTTTTCGGTAATCTCAATGGGAGTCCGCACCGCCCTCTCTTGCTTTAACGATAATCAGGAAGATGTTTCATTTAAAATGATCGTTAATCGCCGTGGCACAATAGCCGAAAAAAAATCAGGCGGATTAAGAATTAATTTTCTTCCTATGAGAAGTATAATTAAACCCGAAGAAACATTCATACAAGGCGTTCAAAAAATTTCATCCATCCAAAATGAGATGTATCTTCATTCCGGCCTCAGTTTCATCGAAACGCTCAAGGAGCGACACAAGTCAATGCCGAAAAGTGCGAAGTTCGACTCAACCTACGATAGCTTCGGTCTCTCTTACCAGCCACTTATGAAAATCAAAAGTATTGATGAAGAGATGGAAAAAACCGCACAAAGTATCTGGTACAACAACGGAGCTACGATGATTCCCCTTTATGTTACCGTTAAACACAGAGCTGTTGACAACGGACTTGATTTCGTGTTTGAATACAGACAGAATCCGGAAGCAGAATACGACCTTCGCATTCTTTATAACAAAATAGAAAAAGCACTTCTTTTAGGCGCAGAATCCCCGAATATTACCGTGGGTGAAATTCTTAATAAAATCCAACTGACAGATAAAGAAAGGAATAGTGGACCATTATGCAGAAACTCGAACAGCTTGTTGAAATCATTGAAAACTACGTTGAAGTTGACGAAATCAAGGCTGAAGACAATTTCCGACTTGATCTCGGGATGAGCTCTTTTGATACAATGTGTCTTATAAATGACATTCAGGATGCGTTTGGCGTTGAACTACAGGCAGTTGACTTTGTAAACCACAAAACTGTCGGCGAAATGGCTGAATATCTGAATACAATTTGCTGACATAAAACACCAATCCCCTTGAAGCATTTTCGCCTCAAGGGGATTTTTTGTTATACAATGTTTATCTGGCAGCTTTTCATGGTCTGCAAAGCAGCATTGTGAGAGTCAGTGGTAACACCTGCGCAGCAATCAGCAATAACCGAAATTTCATTTTCAGGGAAATTTGCCTTGATTATAAGAGCGTTTGACACAACGCAGATATCTGTGCAAAGGCCGATGATTTCAAGAGTAAACTCTTCCCCTGCCTTGTTACGGATTAACCCGGGTAAATCAACACAACCGAAGGTGGGCTTTTCCACAACTACATAATCTTTGCCTTCAAGAGCAGACTTAATCTGAGAATTAAGCTCCCAACCGTCGGTGCCTTTGATACAATGAGGTACGGGAAGTTTCCGGCCCTCAGAAGTGTTCATATAATCCGCAGAATGGGTATCATAAGTGACAAAAATCAAACCGTTAAAAGATCTGATTTTTTCAGCTGCATTATCAACAATTGCAACAGCTTCATCAGAGCCTAAAGCACCATCAATAAAGTCATTCTGCATATCAACAACAACGAGAATTTTATTCACAGCACTTTCTCCTTTATTATTTATTTAACAAATCATGCTTTTTGATAAAGTCAATTGTTTCATCAACGGTAGTGAAAGCAAGAGCAACGCTTGTATCGGCAGCACCATAGTAAATTGCAATTTTACCACTTTCGCTGTCAGCAAGAGCAGCACAAGGGAAAACAACGTTTGGCACGTCACCCACACATTCATAAAGCTCGTGAGGTGCAAGTAAGAAACAATCTGCTCTGTGAAGCACCTTCCACGGCTCGTCCTTGTCGAGAATCGCCGCACCCATTGCATAAGTAAATCCGTTACAGCTTGTGAGTACACCGTGGTAGAACATAAGCCAACCTTCATCTGTTTCAATAGGTGTGGGGCCTGCGCCTACCTTTGTCATTTCCCAGTTCTTTTCGGGTTTCATAACAAATCTGTGTTTGCCCCAATATGTAAGGTCATTACTGTGGCTGAGGAAAATATCGCCATAAGGTGTGTGACCTCTGTCGCAAGGTCTGATGAGAAGAAGGAACTCGTCATTAACTTTTCTCGGAAAAAGAACACCGTTACGGGCAACAGGATAGCATGCATCCTCAAGCTGAGTCCAGTCCTTGAAATCCGTTGTATATGCAATACCTATTGTTGTGCCGTGAGGAGTAAGATTTACCCATGAAAGGTAATATTTTCCGTCAATTTC
>JAZRME010000111.1:0-3513 GCA_045647325.1 Acutalibacteraceae bacterium
TTTGCAAGAGAATAAAGCTCGGTTGACTGTTCGCCACGGCCTGAAATAATAAGGGGAGTTCTTGCTTCGTCGATGAGGATTGAGTCAACCTCGTCAACAACAGCAAAGGAATGACCGCGCTGAACTTTATTTTCTTTATAAGTCACCATATTGTCACGAAGATAGTCAAAGCCCATCTCGTTATTAGTGCCGTAAGTGATGTCAGCGTTGTAGGCAGCCTGACGCTCTTCGTTAGTCAGACCGTGAACAATAAGGCCGACAGAAAGGCCCATAAAGCGATAGAGCTTACCCATCCACTCAGAGTCACGACGGGCAAGATAGTCATTGACAGTAACAATGTGAACACCTTCACCTGTAAGGGCGTTGAGGTATGCAGGGAGGGTAGCAACAAGAGTTTTACCTTCACCTGTTCTCATTTCTGCGATTCTGCCCTGATGAAGAATAATACCGCCGATAATCTGAACGGGGAAGTGCTTCATACCAAGCACACGCCATGAAGCCTCACGGCAAGCGGCAAATGCCTCGGGAAGAATGTCGTCAAGGGTTTCACCTTTTGCAAGTCTTTCTTTAAATTCAGGGGTTTTTGCCTGAAGCTCTTTGTCGGTGAGCTTGGAAAAGCTCTCTTCAAGGGCAAGAACCTTGTCTTTTATCGGGTTTACTCTTTTGACCTCTCTTTTAGAGTAATCACCGAAAAGCAACTTTAATAATCCCATTTTATCACCTCAGAAAAATTCTGCATATTTTTAATCAGTTTATTATATCACACAATAACTGTCAGCACAACAAGAATTTTGTAAATTTTCTGTGTATTGAAAAAAGAAAAGAACTGTGGTAAAATGACAGAAATCGCAGAGAGGAAGATTGTTATGCCTAAAAGAAACGACTATATTTCATGGGATGAATATTTTATGGGGATTGCTTTACTTGCAGCTAAAAGAAGTAAGGACCCGAGCACACAGGTGGGCGCCTGTATTGTTAACGAAAACAAAAAGATTATGTCAATGGGATATAACGGCTTCCCTATCGGCTGTGATGATGATGACTTCCCGTGGGACAGAGAGGGCAGCAGCTCTTATGACACAAAATATCCCTATGTCTGCCACGCTGAGCTCAACGCAATTCTCAACAACAAAGGCGGCAGCCTTGAGGGTTGCTCAATTTATGTTGCGCTGTTCCCTTGTTGTGAATGTGCCAAGGCTATTATTCAGAGCGGCATAAAAAAGGTTCTTTATATTTCAGACAAATATGCTGATTCAGACTCAACAAGAGCGTCAAAACGAATGATGGATGCAGCAGGTGTTGAATATAAAAAAATAGAAATCAACCACGGTTCAATCGTGATTGATTTTGATGAAAATCTGGTGTGATTAAATTTTACGGCTTCCGTCAGGGGGCCGTTGATTTTTTATAAAAAATCCGACAGAACCGGGCTGATTCTGTCGGATATAATTTTATTTTAAAATAAAATCTGTGTAGTATTGCTGAACAAATTTAACAATCAGAGCAGTGACTCTTTTTAAAAATACAAGAATGTCACCGTCGAGGTTAAGGGGAGTGTCAAGAGGATCAACTGATGTGACAGGTGAAAGAGTTTCGTTTGTTCCGTCACTTTCATAAACCATATACTGCGGATACTCTTTAAAAGAGTTGACTGTCACAGGCTTATCAGATCTGAGAAGCTTGTAAATAAGCATATCAAGCACTTTGGGGAATTTATCGTGAAGCAGGTCTTTTACAAACCAGGTCTGTTCACGGAAAAGTGCAGTTGAAAGGTCTATTGTTTTATCAGGTGAAATATATTGAGCACGGCCTCTTGATGCGGCATCTTCAAGATATGCGTCACCGAATGTTGAGCCGAGAGGAGCTGTGACCGAGCCGGGAACCTGAGTTTCAACAGTAACGGTGTCATCGCTCTGAACATTGGGGTCAGCCATAATCGGGAAAAGCTGAGTGCCGTATTTGGCAATAGTGTAAACATTTACGCCGTCAGCCTGAACCTGCTGATAAAGTTCGTCAAGTTTAAGGCGGACATTCTCGTGATAATAATCGTTCTTTCTTATAATTTCAGCGTATTCATCTTCGTAATACTCAAAAATATAATCTCTTGCTTTTTCATAAGCGTCAGCTGAGAGCATTGACCAATATCCCGGGCAGGTGGCGTAAGATTCTCTGAGAATTTCGGGAATACAGTAATTCACAACGTGTGATGCCGTTTCGTTTGAAAAATCAAAACCGCCTACAGTGCCGATAATATCAACGAGAATTTTGATAGTCTGCTCTGAATCTGTGTCGGCAACAAAATTTTCTGAAATATAATCAAGAGAGTCTTGAGTTACTGAAATGTCACCGGTGAAAATGCAGTCAAGCTTGTTTGTGCCGTACATAATGGGGTTATAAAGAACAATTGTTTCAATATCTTCCCATCCGTATTTTACAAGATAGGCTGAAAGAAGATTTGTTCCGAAACAACGGGCAACAATTCTTACTTTTGAATGGCCTGTAACTTTTTTGACTGTTTCGATATATTGATGAAGCTCATCGGCAACCTTAAATGTGTCAATACGGCAATCGTATATGAAGAAATATTTATAAACTTCGGTACTTGCCTGCCCCACTGTTGTTACATTCGAGTTTGGTTTGTGAACATCTTTAATTGTGCTTTCAGACCACTGCTTTTCTAAAGAAATACCGGAGTTGTTGTCTATGTTTCCGTTTTTATCAAGAGCGTAGTCTTTGTATTCGTTGGCAAAAATTTCAGCCAGCTTCATAGCAAAACGGTCATAGTTACCGGTAAGGTTGCACACGGTGTAAACAGGAATAAGATTTTTGACATGAGTCTCTATTTCAGAAGCTGTGATATTGGGCAGGGCTGGGTTTGAAGTGCTTTGTTTTTTTGTTTTATCAGCCACAATATCCGAACGGCCTCTGATGTTTATGATCGGGGTGTTATTACAGTTGCATGTTGTGGCTGCGCTGACGCCCAGAGGCAGCAGACCGACACAGAGAATAACAACAATCATAATCAATGAAATTATTTTTTTCATCTGGTATATCCTCCTTAAGTTTATTTTAATCAAAACAAATTTTATCATATAGAAAAATCAAAGTCAACAATATATCGCAATTGTTAATATTTATTTAATATTGAAATTTTTGGCAATAGGTTGTATAGAAAAATTCTTTGTGATATAATCAGATCAGGAAATTAAACAGGAGGAGTTTAAATGAAAATTAAAGAGCTTGTTTCAATTCTTGAAGGGGAAATTGTTTTTGGCGAAGAATATACAGACAACGAGGTTTTTGCAGCTTGCGGCAGCGATATGATGAGCGATGTACTTGCTTTTGTCAAAGAGCAGGCTGTGATGCTTACCGGTCTTGTTAATCCTCAGGTTGTGCGCACGGCTGAAATGATGGATATGAAATGTATCGTTTTTGTCAGAGGAAAGCGCCCTGACCAGAGCATGATCGACCTCGCTCAGGAAAGAGAGATTGTGCTCGGCTGCACAAAGTTAG
>JAZRME010000112.1:0-2998 GCA_045647325.1 Acutalibacteraceae bacterium
AGTCCCATAAGCTCCTGAAGAGCTGCCTTGTTTTTCTTTTTATTTTCAGGTTTTTCTGCTGAATAATTTTCAAAAATGCGCTTGTCTGTTTCGGGGTTGTAATTCTCAACGTCAATACCGTTGAGAATGCCCTGAAGCTTATATTTTCTTTCGTGAAGAATTGCATCAAGACCGTGGGAATACCATGGGTCAAGAATTTCATTGGCATAAGACGGGCTTACGGTTGTGACCTTGTTAGCACATTCAATGCCGCCTTTCATAAAGTTGACACATCCGTCATATTCGAGAAGTGAAAAATGCTCCTCACCAAAACCTAAAACATCGGTAAGAATTTCTTTGCCGTAAACACCCTGATACTGAATGTTGTGAATAGTAAGCACAGTTTTGATGTTTTCGTAACCGGGCTTATCAGCATACATTGTTGAGTAATAAACAGGTGTCAGAGCTGTCTGCCAGTCATTACAGTGAATGATGTCAGGCTTGAAGTTGATGTGAGGCAGAATTTCAAGCACAGCTCTTGAGAAAAACGCAAATCTCTCAGCGTCATCATACTGACCGTAGATTGTATCTCTCTTAAAATAATATTGATTGTCAAGCAGATAATAAATAACTCCGCCGACTTTGGCTTCAAAAATTCCGCAATATTGTCTTCGCCACGAAACAGGAACAGAAATATGAGTCACAAACTTCATATTATCTTTAAGCTCTTGCTTGATTGAGTCATAAAGAGGCATCACAATTCTGCAGCCGATAAGTCTTTTTCTCAAAGCCTGAGGAAGTGAACCGGCAACATCACCCAGACCGCCGCTGGCCATAAACGGCAGCGCTTCACTTGCAGCATATAATACTTTCATATAATCACCTTAAATAACAATTTGCTTACTGATATAAATCGGATATCCGGGGTCACCCGAAAGATTTTTGTTGGGTTTGATAACAACCTCTTTATCTGCGATAACACAGTTAAGGTTAACACCCTCGCTGATATAGGTGTTGTTCATAATAATACAATTTTTAACAACAGCACCCTTTGCAATATGAACACCGTGGGCAAGAATTGAGTTTTCAACCTCACCGTCAATAACGCAACCGTCAGTAACAAGTGAATTTTTAACACTTGAGCCAAGACCGTAAATTGCAGGAATTTCGTCACGGATTTTTGTATATACCTTTCTTCCTGAGAAAAGAGCCTTACGGTTATCTTTGTCAAGAAGTGACATATTGATTTCAAAATAGCTCTCAACTGAGTCGATTACTTTAACAAAACCTTCTTCTTTATAGCCGTAAACCTTCATTGTTGAAAGGTTATTCATAACAACAGCTGAGCCGAAGTCAGCATCATTGAATCGGGTAGCTTCATTGATAATCTGCTCAAGAAGTGCTTTTCTCATAAATATAACATTAAGAGAGTAGCAGGTTTCTTCTGTCTGAGGAATAAAACCGGCTTCAACAACCTTTCCGTCATCGGCAAGAGTGAGACCGAGCCACTTGTTAAGCTGAGGAGATGTTCCGTCAGCGCAGGCAATTGTGATGTCAGCACCCTTGGCTTTGTGATAATCAAAAAGCTTCTGATAATCGATGTTACAAACTACATTACAATCTGTAAGAAGAACATACTCATCATCACTGTGGTTAAGAAAGTCTCTTGCACCTGCAAGACCTTCCATCTTTGTTGAGTGAAGACCTGCACCTGCAGTATTAAACGGCGGAATAATGAAAAGACCGTCATTTTTTCTTGCTAAGTCCCACGCACGGCCTGAACCCACATGGTCCATAAGTGACTGATAGTTGCTCTTTGTTATAACACCGATTTTGCTCATTCCGCAGGCAACCATTGATGACAACGGAAAGTCAATCAGACGGTATCTTCCGCCAAAAGGAACTGAGCCCATTGAACGAAGGGCAGTGAGTCCGCCCAGAGCTTCATCATAAACATTAGGGAATATTATTCCAAGTACATTATTGCCTCTCATTTTGCTTCCCCCTTTACATCTTCGCCAACCATTTCTTTAGGAGCAACCTTTGCGCCTTCACCGACATTGACACCGGCGCCTACAACGGCAACGCCCCAATCTTCAAGATTTTCCATATCTTCAGGGCGCTGACCGACAACTGCACCGGGCTCAATAACTGCACCCTCGGCAACAATTGCATACTGAACCGTTGCGCCTGATTTGATAACTGTATTCGGCATAATGATTGAATCTTTTACCGTTGCTCCTTCTTCCACTGTTACGTCAGAGAAAAGAACAGAGAAATCAACATCACCATAAACCTCGCAGCCCTCGGTAATCATTGAATTCTGAACCTTTGCCCCGGCTGAAACATAGTGAGGTGTTGAAGCTGTTGATTTAGCATAAATCTTCCATGAAGTGTCGGTCAGGTCAAGGTCAACCTTGGGATTGAGCAGGTCAAGATTAGCTTCCCAGAGGCTGTCGATTGTTCCTACATCCTTCCAATAGCCGTCAAAAGCATAAGCAAAAAGACGCTCTCCGTTTTCATGCATGGCAGGAATAAGGTCGTGACCGAAGTCATTACTTGACTGTGGGTTAGCTTCATCATCAAGAAGATACTGACGAAGCTTTTTCCATGTGAACATATAAACACCCATTGATGCTTTGTTGCTCTTGGGGTTTTTGGGTTTTTCTTCAAAAGCTGTGATTCGGCTCTCATCGTCAACAAACATAAGACCGAAGCGTGAAGCCTCTTCCCACGGAACTTCAAGCATAGCTATTGTGCAGTCAGCATTCTTTTCTTTATGAAAAGCGAGCATATCGGAATAGTCCATTTTATAAATATGGTCACCTGAAAGAACTGCTACATATTCAGGGTCATATCTGTCAATGAAGTTGATATTCTGATAAATCGCATTAGCCGTGCCTCTGTACCAGTCAGTACCCTGAATCTGCTGATAGGGTGACAGGATATGAACACCACCGTTGGCTCTGTCAAGATCCCACGCCTGACCGTTGCCGATATAATCATTAAGCTCAAGAGG
>JAZRME010000113.1:0-3756 GCA_045647325.1 Acutalibacteraceae bacterium
CATTGTGATTGCCACGAGCATGAGCATCATCACCACCATGATGAACATTGTGAGTGCGGATGCCATGATCACCACCACCATCATCACCATGCTGACGATGTTTTTATCAGCTGGGGTAAAGAAACAACTGTTAAATATACAATCAGCGAGATGGAAAATATCCTTTCTTCTCTTGGTGATGAAGAAAAGTTCGGTATGGTTCTTCGTGCCAAAGGTATTGTTGAGGGTGAAGACGGTCAATGGATTCATTTTGACTATGTTCCCGGTGAGCCTGATGTGAGAATCGGCGGCGCTGATATAATCGGTAAGCTTTGTGTTATCGGCTCAAAGCTTAATGAAGATGAGCTCACAATTCTTTTTAAATTATAAGAGGTGAGTAAATAGAAATTCCTGTATATATGTTCCTGGGTTTTCTTGAAAGCGGAAAAACTACTTTTATTCAGGATACCCTTTGCGATACCCGATTCAATTCGGGAGAAAGAACATTACTCCTTCTCTGTGAAGAAGGTGAGGAAGAATACGATTCTTCAAAGTGGCCGCATAAAAATGTTTTTATAGAAACTATTGATGATAAAAGTGAGCTTAATCCCTCAAATCTTGAAGCTCTTGTTAAAAAACATAATGCGCAGAGAGTTGTTGTGGAATACAACGGTATGTGGATGTTTCAGGATTTTGCTGCTGCCGTTCCGAAGGAATGGGTGCTTTATCAGAGTATGCTTTTTGTAGATTCCACAACTTTTATGACATACAATGCCAATATGCGAAATCTTGTTGTTGATAAAATTAATTCCACCGAGCTTGTGGCTTTCAACAGATTTGACAGCTCTATGGATAAAATGGAGTTTCATAAAATTGTCCGTGGTGTAACAAGGCGCTGTGATATTGTTTATGAATATGCAGACGGCAAGGCTGAGTTTGATGATATTGAAGATCCTCTTCCTTTTGATATTGAAGCCCCTGTTATTGAAATTGAAGATAAAGACTACGCCTGGTTTTATCGTGACCTGACAGAAAATATTAAAAATTACAGAGGCAAAACTGTTCACTTCAAAGCGATTATCTCTAAAAACGGAAAAATTCCAAGCGGTACGTTTGTCGGAGGCCGTCATATTATGATGTGTTGCGAAGATGATATCAGCTATTATGGTTTCGTTTGTCTTTATCCTCTTGCTGACACTCTTAACACGGGTGACTGGGTTGAAATAACAGCAACAATAAGCTATAAATACAATAAACTTTATTCAGGCAAAGGTCCTGTGTTTAATGTTACCAACATCAAAAAAGCAGACCCACCTGAAAAGAAAGTTGCAACATTCTTTTAATGATTATGGATATTGAAATTCTTTTTGAAGATGAATTTTTGATTTTTGCCGTGAAGCCTGTAGGCGTTCTTTCGCAGAAGGGTGACGGTGAAAATATGATTGACCTGCTGTCTGAGGGCAGGGGTGAGGTTTATCCCGTTCATCGCCTTGATACGGCAGTCGGTGGGGTAATGGTGTTTGCCAAAACCGGGCAGTCAGCTGCGAAGCTTTCCGGTCTTGTGAGCAGAAATAAAATTGAAAAGCAATACCTCGCTGTGTTGCAGGGTGTGCCTGAAAAAGAGAGTGACACCCTTGTTGATCTGCTTTTCAAAGATTCTCGCAAAAACAAGTCTTTTGTTGTTAACCGTGAGCGTAAAGGTGTAAAAAAAGCAAGTCTTGAATATAAAACGGTTGCATCATCAGATGATTTTTCACTCGTCAGGGTTAAACTTCATACAGGCAGAACTCATCAGATAAGGGTGCAGTTTGCCTCCCGGAAATTGCCTTTGCTGGGTGACGGCAAGTATGGCAGTAAGTGTAATAAATGCTCTGTTGCGCTATGGTCTCATTCATTGAGTTTAGTGCATCCTTTTACAAATGAAAAGTTGACTTTTTTGTCAGACCCTCCCGCTGTATTTCCGTGGAATATGTTTTAAAGGCTCCCATTATGGGAGCCTTTTTATATGAGAGTTAATATGTCGCTGAGTTTGTCTGCGCAGAAGTCTGCATTTTTGTTGTACCCTTTATGAACAAGAATTGTTTTCATTCCTGCGTTTTTACCGCCGATGATATCAGCTGTGATGCTGTCACCGATCATATAATAATCATTGTCTTTAAACTTTTGTCTGACTATATCAAAAATTTCCGTTCTCGGTTTTTCATATCCGATACAGGCTGATACTGCAAAAAAGTCAAAATATTTTTTGATACCGAGATTTTCCATAACATGCTCAAGCTCAGGATAATTGTTTGAAATAATTACATTTGTGTGGCCCAGAGTTTTTGCTTTTTTTAGGGTATCAACAGCAGTTTCATAAAGAATATAGTTTTCGGTTTTTATAATTATTTCTCTTACGGTTTCACTTGCTTTTTTTGATGAGTGCTCGTTTATGCCGAGAGAAAGATAGCTTTTATAAAAGTGGTTGTTCATAGTTGACCACCATTTTTTACCTGCTGCGTCAGGGTAAGTGATCTGAGGTGTGTGCCACGAAAAGCCTGTAGCCATACATTTTCTTATATCGAGAAAATCAATTTTATTTTCAGGCTCAACAAGGTCAATAGCCTTTTTTACGCTGTTGCTCCATAAATGGTGAGAAAGGGCGATCGTACCGTCAAAATCCCAACATAAAATTGCCATAATATTGCTCCAATCACAAAGGCTGTCTTTTTATAAGACAGCCTTGAATATTATTCTTTATGCCATTTAACGCCCTGGGCTGTGTCTTCAAGCACAATACCCATAGCCTTGAGTTCATCACGGATTCTGTCGGCCTCTGCCCAGTTTTTATCTTTTCTTGCCTGTGTGCGCTGAGCAATAAGAGCTTCAACCTCATCGTCAAGGCTTTCTGTTTTTCTGTTATAAACAAGACCGAGAACTGCGCAAAGCTCGTCAAATATTTTTGCAGCTGCTTCGCAATCAGCTTTGTTGGCTCCGTCAGCAATAACCTTGGTGTTGATATCTCTTACAAGTTCAAAAATTGCAGCAAGAGCATCAGCGGTGTTAAGGTCATCTTCCATAGCTTCAATAAACTGTGTCTGACGTGCAGTGAGCATATCATTGATTATATCGGTTGCCTCTCCGTCTGCAGCGTTTGACATAGCGAAGTCAATATTGTCACGGCAGGTATAAAGACGGTTAAGTGAAGCCTTGCACTGTTCAATAATATCGGTGCTGTAGTTAATGGGGCTTCTGTAATGTGAAGAAATAAGAAGATAACGGATAGGCTCATAACCGTAAGCGTTGGCAACATCACGGACTGTGAAGAAGTTGTTGAGTGATTTTGACATTTTAACATTGTCAACGGTGATATAGCCGTTATGCATCCAATAATTTGCAAAAGGAGCACCGTTACAACATTCACTCTGAGCAATTTCATTTTCGTGGTGGGGGAAAATAAGATCCTGACCGCCGCAATGAATGTCGATTGTGTTGCCGAGATAACGGCGGTTCATAGCTGAACATTCAATATGCCAACCGGGTCTGCCGTTGCCCCAGGGAGATTCCCAATAAGGTTCACCGGGTTTTGCGTTTTTCCACAAAGCGAAGTCCATTGGCTCTTTTTTAACTTCACCAACCATAATTCTTGCGCCTGCCTCAAGGTCTTCAAGAGGCTGATGTGAAAGCTTGCCGTATTCCTTGAACTTTTTGGGACTGAAATAAACGTCGCCGTCAGCTTCATAAGCATAGCCTTTTTCAACAAGGGTGCTGATGATGTTGATGATTTCATCAATGTTT
>JAZRME010000114.1:0-10446 GCA_045647325.1 Acutalibacteraceae bacterium
CGGTGCACCACCCGTTGAATATGTTAAGGTGTCAGGCGGTATCTTCCTTGATATGACAATTCACGATTTTGATATGGTTCGCTTTATGTCAGGCGCAGAGGTTGAAGAGGTGTTTGCTTACGGAGCAGTAAGGGTTGACCCTGCAATCGGCGAAGCAGGTGATATTGACACTGCCGTTATTTCAATGAAGCTCACAAACGGTGCAATCGCAGTTATTGACAACAGCCGTGAGGCAAGTTATGGCTATGACCAGCGCGTTGAGGCTTTCGGCCGTAAGGGTCAGGTTGCTGTTTCTAACGATAGTGAGTCAACAGCAGTTATTTCAGATTCAACAGGCGTTCACGCTGAGAAGCCTCTTTTCTTCTTCCTTCAGAGATATATGCAGGCTTATGTTGCTGAAATTTCTGAATTTATTGACTGCGTTGTCAATGATAAAGAGGTTAATGTAGGTATTGATTGCGGACTTCAGCCCGTGCTTATCGGCCTCGCTGCCAAGAAGTCACTTGTGACAGGCGTTCCTGTTAAAGTTGCAGATATCGCAGCAGAATACGGCCTTTGATTTATGAAAACAGAAACAATAGGCGAAGTTGTTCATATTTATCACGATGTTTACAACGGCAACATTCAGAAGCGTAGGATTGCCTGTAGAGGAATACTTGTTGACGGTAACAAAATCCTTCTCTCTCATGAGGTTGCTCAGGGCAAATATGTTTTGCCCGGTGGCGGTCTTGAAGACGGTGAATCTCTTTTTGAGTGTTGTGAGCGTGAGGTTAAAGAAGAAACCGGATATATTGTTAAAGCAACGGAGCATATAATTGAAGTGTGGGAGTATGATGAAGACACTCTTCACGAAAGCCATATTTTTGCTTGTGAAGTGAAAAGCTATGGTGAGCGTAATATGACCGAGCATGAAATGAATATCAATATGACTCCGGAATGGAAGACCATCGATGAAGCTCTCGGTATTTTTAAAGAAAGATCTGATGAACTCGGGATGTATCTTCGTGAATATATGGCGATAAACAAGTTTATATCAAAATAAAATTACCCTCGGCAGCGTGAACTGCCGAGGGTTTTGCTATGCTGTTATTTCTTCTTTTTTGATTTTTGCTGTTTCTTCTGTTCTTTTTCGGCTTTTTTAAGTTCTTCTTCCTGCTCTTTTTCGATTGAGTCAGGATTTCTGACACCGTAATCATTAAAGTTCTTTTTTATCTGACCTTCAACATAAATTACGCTGCCTGCAAAGGCAAAGCCCTGAATAAGAAAAACTATAGCGCCGTAAATTGTGATTGCTTCAACAGAAAGCTTGATGGTAAAAGCCATCAGCACAACGGTGACGGGTATCATTATCAGACCCATAACGCGCCATATTTTAGCTGCGATTTTGTGAGTGAAAACCCAGGCATCCCAACTTTTAGTGGCTCGTCTTGATCTGAATCCACTGTGGCCTTCAATATTTTTCGGTGCGCCGTTTTTACCGTAATGAATACCCCACATAAGAACCAGAACAGGTAATATCAAATTTGTTATCAGCGTAAATGCCCAGAATCCCATAAATACCTGCCTTTCTAAATGTTAAGTCCGATTTCGGAAAAAACAGTTGAAATCAATGTAGTGATAATATTAAAAACAATTGAAACGATTTTTTTAACGCCCAGGTTATCAAGAGCGTCACTGACAAAATTGCCTGTGATTGCTTCAAAATCAGTTTCAGCGTTTAAAGCTGAATAAGGGTTTAAACTGTCATAATCAGCCTTTTGTCCGTTCATAACAGTGAAAGAGATAACTCTTTCGCCGATAGGTGTAACATTGTCATCAAGAACATAGGTGATGTAAATCTCTTTTTTTACTGCCGAAGCCTGAGGAAGTTCACCGACAAAGCTTATTTCAATGCTTTCACCGGGGGCAAGTGTTTTAAAAGCATAATCTTTAAACTCAATGCCGAGATTTGTTTTGAGTGAAAGAATTGTCATATTGCTCTTTGTTGAATAGTTAGTGACAACAAGGCTTGTGTCTTCGTTTGAAACATACCCCTCAACACTTGCGTTAAACCTTGCAAAAGCAGGTTCGTAGGGGTCGGTGGTTGCGTGAAACTGAGGATAATCAGGGTCTGAATAAACATCTTTGATCTGGTCTGTGAGAAGCAACTTACAGGCAAGTTCCTGAGTGAAAACATCTTTGAATGTCATACCGTGGAAGTAACCTTCAATATACCATGTGTTATCAGGCAGATAACCGCAGGATGCATCAATATCCATACCGGGTGAAACCTGATAATAACCTGTATCAACAGCCTGAGTATATCCGTCAGCGAAGCGCTGACCTAAGGGAGCAACTTTAGCGCCTGTTGCAGCTTTGGTTGAAATAATGGCGTCAGATGTTTCCTGAGATCCTGTAACGCTGGGAACACCGTAACCTGCAAGAATAGAAATATTTACCCCTGCCTGCTGAGCTTTTTTAAAGTTCTGAGCGAAATTGGGCATAATCTCATAATGCATATAGTCACTTTTTCTGATGATTTCAGCGTTTGCTGTTTCGTCAAGAAGTTCTGCTTTGAGTTCTTCATAATATTCTGTAGGAACAAAATCCCAGAGGCTGCCCCAATTAAAAGCTATCTCAGCGATATATGGGATCAAAGCATTGATAAGCTCATCAACAAAACCGAGAGTTTCTAACTGGAAGAGCCAGTCAAGGTCTTCTTCAAGCATCATTCCGCATTGAACAAAGCGAAGAAGAAGCTCTTCATCAAATTTTACATTCTGTGACATAATGTCATAAGCTAACAAAGCACCGCCAAGAGCGGGAATAGTCAGAACGGCATTTTCAACATCACCTTTAGTGCCGTAAAGTGAAAGATATGTACCTGCAACCTGACCGCCGTGGCTGACGGCAAAAATGTTGACTTTATCTTTACCTGTGAATTCTTTTACATCCTGAATATAGGTGTCAAGCTCCTCTGCGCAATAAACGCTGCCCATTCTGAAATCGCACATAAAAGCAAAAATGTTTTCGTTGCCGATGTATTGGGCAAGATAGTCGCAGATTTCAGCTTCCATTCTGTTAGCAGGATCATTTTCTTTAAGATATGAGTCCTGAGTTTCAGCGGCGCTGAAATGATATTTATAAACTTCGTGTTTGCTGCTGCCGTCATCGTTACAGGCGATTGTGTCAAGCTGTCTTACAAAAACCTCACCGACCATATCGGCAAGAGCCTGAATGTCACCTGTTGTCAGCTCTGCAACACCTTTGCCGATTGCTAAAAGATTTTCTTCCACAACGGCAAGAACTTCATCACCTGTAGGCTTCCACACATTATCTTTTTCGCCGTTTTCATCGAGCATATAAAATGTGGTGGAAGCGTAACCGGGAACAATAATAACAGGGTAGTCATTACATTCCTCTTTTGTAACAGCCAACGCTGTCATAGAACCGAAGGCTATTACAACAGCGAGAAAAATTGATATAATTTTTTTCATTACAAACTCATCCTAAAAATCAGTCTTTTTTACCGAGAACGGGAGTACAAGCAGGGAATGCGCCTTTTTCTGCGCCAAGGCAAAGAGCAAGCTGAGCTGATACTCTCTTGTTTTTGATAGCTTCATTGTTGTTGAAACCTGCGTTTGCGTCAGAAACGAGAAGGGGAACATTTCTGTCTGAATGGCTGCCTGTTGTGCAGTAATATCCGCCTTCAGCAGATGAATATTCAACAGAACCTGTTTCGTGGTCAGCTGTGATAACAACAAGTGTGTTGCCGTCTTTTTTAGCGTAGTCGAGTGCATAAGCAATAGCTTTGTCAAATTCAATAAGCTGAGCTACTGCACCGTCAATATCCTGACTGTGTGAGCATTTGTCAATACGTGCGCCCTCAACCATAAGGAAAAATCCGTCTTCATCATCGTCAAGAATGTCAATAGCTTCAATTGTCATCTTTTCGATTGTGGGAGTTATGTCGGGATTTGAAAGGTTAACATAGTCATCCCAGTTAAACTGACCGATTGAACGTGTACCTGCGGGAAGAGCTTCAATGTCTGCTACATCATCAAGAAAAGCAAAGCCGTGTTCTGCAGCCATTTCTCTTGTGATATATGTTTCGGCTGCGCCCCAGATAAGAGTGAGATCAGAGTTGAGCTGGTCGTTGCTGATGTCTTCATACAAATCTCTGTCCTGTGCATGAGCAGAGAAGGCTGAAGGAGTAGCGCCTGAGGTTGAGTCTGTTGTAACAACACCTGCAGATTTGCCCAAAGAAATTGCAAGTTCGCTGAGATTCATAGGCTCAATAATGCTGCCGGTGGGGTCAAATACGCTCATACCAACAAGACCGTTTGATGTTCTCATACCTGTTGAAAGTGCAGAACCGCCTGCAGCGCTGTCTGTTACTGCGCCCCAGTAGTTAACTGTTTTGGACTGGCCTCTTACGGGAACATTTTCCATAGCGAGGTCAATGCCGTATTTTGCTTTTGCGGCAGCAAGGTGGTTTTCACCCATACCGTCACCGATCATAAGAATAACATTGTCATAAACTTTGTAGTCTTCGTCATCAACAGGTTTGCCATAAGCAAAAACTGCTGTGAACATTGTTGACAGTGCAACAATAGCCGCGATAAAGGGATTTAAAATATTCATAATAATATTCCTCCTATTATTTGGATAAAGACATTCTATCACTTTTTTTTTATATTATCAATATACTTTAATATAAAAATGCGACAAAAATAATTAAAAAACCTGCCGTGCAAGGCAGGTTTAAGCGTTATATATTACCATTCATATTTAGTCAGCTGACCTTTGCAAAGCAGCTCGGGAAAGTCCCATTGTCTGAGCACTTCATAAGCGGCAATAGCTACCGAGTTTGAAAGGTTAAGACTTCTTGCTGCCGAGTTGTTTATCATGGGAATTCTTACGCAGCTTTCAGGGTTATCATAAAGCAAGTCTTCCGGCAATCCTTTGGTTTCTTTTCCAAAAAATAAAAACACTTTTTCAGGGTATTCAATGTCTGAATATCTGTATTTGGCTTTTGTTGAAAAATAAAAATAACTGCCGTCATTTTTGTCAAAAAAATCCTGAAGATTTTTGTAATATGTTATGTCAAGTAAGTGCCAATAATCAAGACCGGCTCGTTTGAGCTTTTTGTCATCAATTTTAAAACCCATAGGTTCGATTATGTGCAGTCTTGCTCCTGTTGCGGCGCAAGTTCTCGCTATGTTGCCTGTATTCTGAGGAATTTCAGGTTCGACCAAAACAATATTTAACTGTGGCATACAGAACTCCTTTCGGGTTAAAATAATAGTGATAAAACTTACGGAGGGATGACAATGCAGAAAAAATCAGCATCAACGATGAAAAAAGTCGGTATCGGTATGGTTGCCGGTGGAGCAACAATGGCTCTTGGCAGCATGATGATGTCAGGCAATTCTTCAAAAAAATATCGCAAAATGGCAAATAAAGCCATAAAAACTGCAGGCGATATTGTTGACACAATAAACAGCATCAAAATGTAGCAACCGACACAAAGCCACCGTAAAAGGTGGCTTTAAAATCATTTAATTAAATTTATTCATAGCAAGGTCAGTTTTGCCGTCAACAATCAGCCTTAAGGCTTCACAGGCGTTGACGGTTGATTTTTTGATTTCTTCCATTTCATCTTTTTTGAAATTTGAAAGAACCCAGTCAGCCAGATTATAATCCGGGTGAGGCTTGGCGCCGACACCTACTTTGATTCTGGGGAACGCATCACTGTTAAGATGATAGATGATGCTCTTAATTCCGTTATGACCGCCGTCTGTTCCTTTTCTTCTGATTCTCATTTTTCCGCAGGGGAGTGAGATATCATCAAAAATAACAATCACTTTTTCGGGCGGAATTTTATAAAAGGAAGCAACTTCTCTTACTGCTTCACCGCTGTGGTTCATAAAAGTCTGTGGCTTTATAACAATGCAACGGTGAGCCCCGAGATTAACCTCGCCCATAAGAGATTTATATTTGATTTTGTTGATTTTAAAATCTTCCTCAACGCTGAGTCTGTCAAGGGTGAGAAAACCCACATTGTGTCTAGTGTATTCATACTTTTCACCGGGGTTTCCAAGACCTACGATAAGATATTCAGGTGCAGAGGATGAGTTGAATTCTTTTTTTCTGAAAAACATTTTACACCTTAAAATTTAACTACATCTGTTGTCACGTTTGCCCAATCTTCAATTTCACCGTATTCATTATCAGTGAGGGCATATTCGATTTTTACATTTAACTCATCAAAGGCAGCCATAAGCTCCTCTTCGGTTTTATACTTATTCATATCAGCTGTTGCAGAGATAGCTATGTTCATGCAGCTGCCTGCGCCGATGCCGTATTCAGCGTCGAGCATTTTGCGAACAAAAATTCCGTCACCGCTGTCAGCGCTGACACTTTTGCAGACCATTGTTTTGTCTGTTTTGTTTTCAACATATTTATAAACATAAAATGTTTTCCAATTTTCAGCGTTTTCAACAACCTCTTTAACTTCTTCGTCACTCATTCCGTAGTCATGAAGACCTTCCTGCTTAACAAAAGCGTCTTTGTCGTTTTTGTCGGCAATCACGCTTTCTTCGTCAACGAAAGGTGCATCGTCAAGTTCGGTATCAATTACCTGTGTAACTTTTTCAACTTTACCTTCTTCATTGACTTTAGTGCCTTCATAAATAGCTGTGCCGTTTTCCTGCTGAAGTGAATCAACATCAAGAGCGCCTACTTCACCGTCTTTTGTGCCGGATTTATTTGAACATCCGACAGTTGAGATGATAACAGCAAAAATCATCAACACGCTGAAAATTTTGATTAAAGTGTTTTTGTTCATATTAAACTCTCCTTATTTCTGCCATTTGTATGGCTTTTTATTTTTAACCCAATCTTTTTTGATTACCTGACGGGATCTTGCAAGGGCAAGAGCATCCGCCGGAACATTTTCTGTGATTACCGAACCTGCAGCGGTGTAAGCGTTGTTGCCGATTTCAACAGGGGCAACCAGATAAGTGCTGCAGCCGATAAAAGCATTGTCACCGACAATGGTGCGGTTTTTATTTTTGCCGTTGTAGTTTACTGTAGCGCAGCCACAACCCACATTGACTTTATGACCAAAGTCTGCATCACCGATATAAGTCAGGTGAGCTATGCTTGTTTCATCACCGATGGTTGCATTTTTAAGCTCAACAAAGTTGCCGATTTTTACCTTTCTGCCAACGATGCAGTCAGGACGGATTCTGACAAACGGGCCGATGTGAGCGCCCTTTTCAACCGTTGAGGAATAAACCTGTGTGTTGTTAAGCTCTACTTCATCCTGTATAACAGAATTATCAACAATACTGTTAGGGCCGATGACACAATCCTTACCTATTTTTGAACCTTTTTTTATAATTGTTCCGGGAAGTATCAGTGTATCAGTTCCGATTTTACAATCAGGGTCAATGATAATGCCGTCAATGCAGGGTATCGAAACCCCGTCTTTCATTTTTTGATAAAGAACATTTTTTCTTGCAATCTCATTAAGTTCATAAAGCTGAGCCCTGTTGTTGGCTCCAAGAACCACATCGCTGCTTTTAGCTTTAAAAGCTGAAGCGTGACGGTGAGAGTTGATGATAATTTCAATCGCATCAGTTAGGTAATATTCTTTTCCTTCTTCGTGCTGCTCAACTATTTTATCAAGAGCTTTAAGCAGATCAGCGCATCTGAACCAATATGCACCCGAATTAACTTCGGTGATTGTTCTCTCTTCATCAGTTGCTTCTTTTTCTTCAACAATGGCTTTGAGAAGCATTTTTTCGTTTCTTACAATTCTGCCGTAACCGAAAGGGCTGTCAACATTTGCTGTGATAACTGTTGCGCTGTTGTCAAGCTCAATATGGTGATCAAGAGCGTTGTGGATTGTGTTGCTGTCCATAAGAGGAGCGTCACCGTTGAGAATCAACACGTTACCGTCTTTATGTCTGAGCAAAAAATCTTTTGCCTGCATAACAGCGTGACCTGTGCCCAATCTTTCTGATTGAAGAACGGTTTCATACTTTCCGTCCAGGTGAGCTTCAAGCAGGTCGGCACGGTAGCCGGTAACAACGCAGATATCGTCAACGCCGCCGTTTTTGGCAGCATCAATAACCCAGTCGATCATAGGCTTGAAAAGCACCTCGGCCATTACCTTCGGTTTTGATGATTTCATTCTGGTGCCTTCACCCGCAGCGAGAATAACGGCACAGTTTGAGTTCATGAACAATCCTCCTTGCAGTATAAACTAGGGTATATTAAAATTTATAACATACTTCCAAACTAATTATGCCACAAAGTAGGATAAAATACAAGTAAGAAATGTGGATATTCTGTTATTTTCCATAAAATAACTCGTCAAAAGAGACTCCGTAAATTTCTTTAAACAACAATATTTCATCTGCATAAACGTGCCTTTGTGCAACCTCAATTTTTGCAAGTGCGCTTCTTGTCAGGTCGCAGCCGTTAACCTGCAGTTTTGCCGCAACAGTTTCTTGCGTCATATTTTTGCTTTCTCTTATTTTTCTGAGATTTGCGCCAAATTCTTTTTCAAAACTGATGTTCATCATGCCACTCCTTATGCACCAAAATAGGTGCAAAATTTCTTGACATAATTTTATCTGTGTGCTACACTAAATTTGCACCTATATAGGTGCAAAGAAATATTTAGGAGGATGTATATGGAAAAATCAAAAACAGGAGTTAAGGTTTGCTTATTAGGCGCATTGGGCTATTGGCTTACAATGTTCGGTGGATTTATTCCCGCTTTATTACTTTGTGGCTATGTTTTGTTGCTTGAAAATGACAAATGGCTCAAAAAGAGCATATTGAATGCATTGATGCTTTCTGTATTCTTTGGTGTGATTTCAGGAATTATTTCAATTTTTCCCGATATAGTTGGGTTTATTAACAGCTTCTTTGGAATTTTTTCAGGACATTTTTATGCCGATGGATTTAACAGCTTCATAAATCTTTTACTCTATGTTGTAAGTATTGCCGAAACTATAATGTTTATAGTTTTAGGATTTGCTTCGCTTAAGCAGAAAGACGTTACTGTTCCTTTTGTTTCAAAATTTGTTGACAAATATTGGGTTGAAGAAGAAATTCAACCTGCTGTTGAAACTGTAAATAAAGAAGTTGTTGAAGAAGAGGTGAATGCAGAATGAAGAACATAAAGATAGTTATTTCAACTTTGCTTATTTTTTGTGTTTTATTTTCATTATGCTCTTGCTCTTTTGATGCAGGGAAAATATCAGATAACATGGATGAATCTGATATAGCAGATGAGTA
Organism: Acutalibacteraceae bacterium; assembly: GCA_045647325.1. Taxonomy (GTDB): domain Bacteria; phylum Bacillota; class Clostridia; order Oscillospirales; family Acutalibacteraceae; genus CAG-488. Next base: position 9,298 of record JAZRME010000114.1, read on the forward strand.
TTACCAAAATTTTGAAGATGAGGAATATATTGAAGAAGAAATAACTGTTGCAACTACTACAACTACCACCGTCACAACTACAACAGAACCATTTATTACTCCCGAGAAGTTAGAGGAAATGATAAACAATCAAGATGTTAGAGTTGTGAGCACAGAACTTATCATACAGGATGAAGATTATATAGGCAAAGCGGCATACCCTGATTTGTTGAGTGCTGTTGTTAGAAATGATTCGGAGTATGATTTAAAGAATGTTGTGGTGGCTTATGTTGCTTGGGACAAAAATAATCTTCCAGTTAAAATAGCTGAGCAGTGGGACTTTGATGGTGGTGCATATGTGGCTGCTTGTAAATTTAGCGATGCCAACATAGTTCCGGGTGGCGAATATGGAAAGGGAGCAGGCTTTGCTTTAAGTCGTGATTGTAGAACTTTATATCAGTTCAAGGCTATTGTAGTGAGTTTTGAAACTTTTGAAGGAGGTACTTGGACGAATCCATATTACAACTATTGGACAAAGCTTTATGCAGGAGAAAAATTAGCAAAGTAAATTGTCTTTAAAAAACGGGCTGGCTTCAGCTCGTTTTTCTTCTCTTTCGTCACTTGATACAAAAAAAATAACTCCCGATACTTACAAATTTTAATAAATAGGTATAGACAATATGCATAAATGTATGTTATACTGTTAGGCGAATATTAAGGGGATAACTATGCCCCTTATAATCCATATCAAAAATATTGGAGGTAATTACAATGGCACAGAAATTTGTTTACCTTTTCAAAGAGGGCGACGCTTCAATGCGTGAGATCCTCGGCGGTAAAGGTGCAAACCTTGCAGAGATGACCAAAATCGGTCTTCCTGTACCCCAGGGCTTCACAATCTCAACAGAAGCCTGCACACAGTATTATGAAGATGGCAGAAAGATTAACGATGACATCCAGGCTGAGATCATGGAATACATCGTTAAGATGGAAGAAATTACCGGCAAAAAGTTCGGTGATAAAGAGAATCCCCTTCTCGTTTCAGTTCGTTCAGGTGCTCGTGCATCAATGCCCGGCATGATGGACACAATCCTTAACCTTGGTCTTAACGAAGACGTTGTTGAAGCTATCGCAGCTAAATCAGGCAACCCCCGTTGGGCTTGGGACTGC
>JAZRME010000115.1:0-3089 GCA_045647325.1 Acutalibacteraceae bacterium
ACGATCCGACTTCGGCGATATCACAGATGATGATGTTAACGAGATTATAAACGCAGGTCTTCTCACTTTTGAAATTCAACAAACAAAATAATCAAATATAGCCCCTTAACCAGGGCTATATTGCCATAAAAAGAGGTTTAATATCATGAAAAAAACTTCCCCCGAAATGCTTAAATATATGGTTGACGGCATCAAATATGTTTGTCAGAAATTTACAAGACGCTCTCCGGGTTCTCAGTCAGAAAGAGATGCGCAGGACTTTTTCAAAAAAGAATTAGCTTCATATTCAGACGAGGTATATTCAGAAGATTTCACAATGCATCCTCATGCATTTATGGGCTTTATCTTTTATTCAGCCGTGTTTTCACTCATCGGTATCGCTTGTTATTGGTTAAGCACTGTTAATTCAGTTTTGCCGATTGTTGGCGTTGTTCTTACAATTCTCGCTGTTCTTATGTTTCTTTTTGAGTTTCTTTTTTACGGTGAGTTTGTTGACTTTCTCTTTCCCAAAAGAGTTTCAAGAAATGTTTTTGCCACAAGAAAACCTTCAGGTGAAGTGAAAAGACGCATTATTTTTGGCGGACACACAGATGCATCACCTGAATGGACATTTTCACTTCACGGCGGTCTCCCCGCTCTTGTTGCAGTTATCGGCGGCTCAATAATAGGTATGTTTATAATCTGCGGCTCAAACGTGGCTATTTTTATAAAGTCACTTATGTCTGATTCCGTAGCATTAGAAGGCTTCTGGAAAGTGTTGGGAATTATAAATCTCTGCACAATCCCCTTCATTATTGCTATTATGTTCTTTATTAACTGGAGAGTAATTGTTGACGGCGCCAATGACAACCTCAGCGCTAACTATATTTCAATGGCTGTGTTAAAAGAAATGGCTGAAAATGATTTCAGATTTGAAAACACTGAAGTCTGCTGTCTTCTTTCAGGCTCTGAAGAGGCAGGTCTCAGAGGCGCAAAAGCTTTTGCTAAAAAACACAGACAAGAGATGCTTGATATTGAAACTGTTTTCATTTCTCTTGACACTATGCGTGAAATCAAAGAGTTCAGAATCAACACAATCGGCTGCACAGGTACTGTCCACAGCGACGAAGCTGTCGGTGATCTGCTTCATGAGGCAGGTATGAACTGCGGTGTTGACATCCCCCGTTCAGAGATTTATCCCGGCGCTGTTGACGCTGACGGATTCACAAAATACGGCATCCGTGCCTGCGGTTTCACAGGTGTAAGCCATGACCCCAAAACTTACTACCATACCCGTGAAGACTCATGGGATAATATCAGCGAAGAATGTATCAGCCTCAGCCTTGATATCTGCCGTGAAGCTGCAAGACTTTATGATACAAACGGCGGTATCAAAAAATATGTAGATGCAAGAAAATAAAAATTAAAAAAATTTATAAAAAGTGTAGATTTTTTATAAACAATATGTTATACTCATTAAGTATAAAAGTTTGGAGGATTCTAAAATGGGTAAAACAATTAAAAGCAGAATTTTTATTTCTATTACATCAATGATCTGTGTTGCGGCTTTGTGCATCATCGCTAACAGCGGTGTTCCTGCTCTTTATGAGAGCTACGCTGAGAAAGTTGCCGCTCAGGACGCAGCAACAAGAACAGTAAAACAGGTTGTTACAACTGTTACCACCACAACCACAACTGAGCCTGAAACAACAGTAACCGAAGAATCAATCGTTTATGAGATTGAAGAAACAACAACTGAAGCCACCACAGAGGCTACAACAGTTGAAGAAGTTACTGAAGAAGAAACAACTACAGAAGCTGCTGAAGCTCCCGCTGAAGAAAGTTTCCTTGATAAAATCATCAATTTCTTCACATCACTTTTCTCAGGTGATATTTTCGCAGAGCTTGCCGACACATTCTCAGGTCTTTTCGGTGGTCTCGGTCTTTAATAAATAACTGATTAACGGTAGCCGTAAGGCTCCCGTTTTTTTTGAGGAATACAGGAATAGAAATCTTTACTTTTTGAAAACGGACTCCTTTGCCTGTTAAAGGGTCGATGTGAGTATAAAAATTCGCAGAATTCCTTGCCTCTCTCTGACAAAGGAACCGAAGAAACATGGTTGGTTGACGGTAGCATTCCGTAAGGGTTGATGACCCGGCAACCCGAAAAAGCTCATTTCGGAACTATTTCCGGGTGGGCACGGAGACCCACCCTTACTTTTAAAAAACAAATTATCATACGAAGTGCATTATGATTACCTATAATAATATAACAAAATCGGGATGGCTTTCGCCCTCCCTTTTCATATCACACCATACAAAGATTAAGATAATTTTTGTTTTTTCACTTGACTTTTGAATTAATTTGTAATAATATATATAAGTCTTATGACACGCTGGTGTGGCGAAATAGGCAGACGCAAGGGACTTAAAATCCCTCGGTGGCGACACCGTACCGGTTCAAGTCCGGTCACCAGCACCAAGACCCTGACACTTAAACTGTGTCGGGGTTTTATTTTTTAAAATATCGCTTACTTGCAAAAACATGTATCGTGTGATAAAATATCTGTATTATAAAGCAAAGGAAGTTTTTTATGAAGATTGCAGTCATTAACGGCAGCCCGAAAGGAAAATACAGTGTTACTCTTCAGACTGTTCTTTATCTTGAAAAGAAATACCCTCAGCATCAGTTCTGCGTTCTTGATGCAGGTCAAAAAATCAAAGCACTTGAAAAAGATTTTAAAAAAGCTGCCGACTTACTTGAGTCAGCCGATGCGGTTATTTTTTCTTACCCGGTTTATACTTTTTTTGCTCCGTCACAGCTCCACAGATTTATTGAGCTTGTCAAAGAGCATAACATAGATTTAAAAGATAAATATGCCACCCAGATCTCAACCTCAAAGCATTTTTATGACATCACAGCTCACAAATATATTGAGGAAAATGCTCTTGACCTTAATATGAGATATATCAGAGGTCTGTCAGCTGATATGGAAGACTTGCTTGAAGAAAAAGGCAGAGAAGATGCCGTTAAATTTTTTGAGCGCTTTTTATGGTCTGTCAAAGAAAATATTTATGTTAAAGCTACCCCTAAAAGCTCAGACTACTCC
>JAZRME010000116.1:0-3933 GCA_045647325.1 Acutalibacteraceae bacterium
CTTGATTATATCGGTCATCCCGATGCAATTCTTTTAAAAGACGGTAGCATACTTGATGTTTATCCTTCAGGCCACGGCAAGGGTGCAATCAGAAGCAGACTGAGCTTTGACGGCGGTATTACATACACAGGTGAAATTAAAAATCAACCTGCCTCTTGGGAAAAATCAAGAGAAACTCCGACTGTTTACCGTCTTGAATTTTCCGACGGAACACCTGACAAAATTCTGCTCATTTCAGGAAATCCTGACTGGCACGACGGCAAAGGCTCCATCGGTGGTTTCAATTTTTCCCTTTCTGATGACGAAGGAAAAAGCTGGAGTGAATTTGAACTTTGTTTTTCAAAAAAAGACGAATTTACCGTGCTTCCAATTGTTTCAATGGCCTCACTCACAAGGCTAAAAGAAAACGGAAAATTTGTTAACAAATGGATGGCATTTTTCCATGACAGCAAATTTGTGAACTACAAAACAATTCTTTCTTTCGAAAATGGTAAACCCGTATGGAGCGTTCCCGAGCCTTACTTTGCCAAACACAGAAGAATTGAGAAAAAAGCAAAAATGTGCGAGGTCGAGGTTGTGCGTTCGGACTTCGGCCAGGGTGACGAGCTTTGCCTGATTGCACGAAGCAACAACAAAAAGTACAACTCCCTTATTTCATTTTCAAAGGACGAAGGCAAAACCTGGTCAGCACCAAAATTTGTACCATCTGCCCTTAACGGAGAAAGACATAAGGCAGACTATTCCCCTGACGGCAGACTTTTCATCACCTTCCGCTCAATTGAAAGAGAAAAAAATAAAATCAAAAAACTTTCTCAGGAAAAGATGAAAACCTGGTTCAGCGAAGGCTGGGTTGCTTGGGTCGGCACTTATGATGACCTGAAAGCCGGCAACGAAGGTCAATACAGAATCAAGCTTGCTCATACCTTCCTCAAGAATCAAAACGAGCCTGCAATTTCGGCAAACGCCGACACAGGCTACTGCGGAAATGTTGTTTTTGATGACGGCCTGATTGTTACTTCTACTTACGGCTGCTTCGGCAACAAACTCCCCGACGGAAGCTATCAGACATATGTAGCATCAAAGCGGTTAAAGCTTGAAGATGTAGATAAGCTTATATAAAAGACAAGCGACTTACATAATTTTGTAAGTCGCTTTTTGTTATCAATACCATATAAAGCCTAAGAGAAGTATGACAATAATCCATTGCCACCAGGAGTAAGAAACATTAACTTCACAAGTGTCTGTAACGACATTTCCAAGGCTGTCAGTAATGTTGCAGGTAATTGTGGCGGAGCCTGTGCCTACACCACGGACAACACCGTTCTCATCAACGATCACAACATCAGTGTCGGAAGATATGTATTCAACAATATACACAGCACCTTCGTCAGCCACTATAGAAGGCTCAAGAGTGAACTCATTTTTATAGTTTATGCTTTTATCTTCAACAGAAACCGAACGAACCAAAGCACTTACAGGCGCTATGTCACGGCTCTCGATGAGAGCTCCGCATACTGAACAAAAAACAGATTCTTCCCCTGCTTTGTTTATTTCAGGAGCAACCACTGTTACCCACTCACCACGGGTATGACCCAAAGACGGAATGACTTCGGCATAAAATGTTTCACCGCAGTCTGAACAGTATCTGATAAAATAACCGTCTTTTTCACAATCAGCAGGTACAGTATTGATCACCTCTGAATGAATGTGGGCTGTTGTAAAACTCTCATCACTGACATTACCCGAAACGGTCGGTGTGACAAATTCTTCCTTCTGGTCTGAATCAAGAACAGAGCAGTTTGTAACTTTAATTGAAAAAGAAAAATCTTCATCAGTTATTTCAAAAACAACGACAGCTATATTACCCTCACTGACACCGTCATCATCAGCTATAGCAATAACATTTGAATTTACGGGTGCATCAGGATTAGCTGAAAAGAGAGCTGAAGCAGTAGTAACTGCATCACCCTGAGTGATACTTACACAGTCGAGCCCCTCAGTATCAAAGGCAATATCAATACAGTTAAAAAAACCTTCAGTCAAGTCAATATTTACAGTAACGGTATCATCGTCTTTCTCAACCGCAACAACCTCAATAACAGGAGCTTCTGCCGCAAAAGCTGACATCACAAAGCCAACAGAAACGCTGAGCACCAATGAAAGCATAAGAATAACGGAAATAACTTTTGCTGTGAAATTCATCATAGACCCTCCTTCAGTATGTTAAAGCAATTATACATCAGATTATAAAATTATTCAATACTAAAATTTCAACAACAAAAAGCAACGCTGATTACCAAAAAGTAACCAGCGTTATTTTAATATTTATTTTGCAACAGGAACGTTTATTTCAAGGTCTGTCAACGGGAATGAACAGCAGGGATGAATGCAACCGAACTCATAGTCTGCAAGACGGCGGTATTCAAGAGCTGCAGGAACATAAACCTTACCCGAAATAAGATGTGAATGGCAAAAACCACATTCACCGCTACGGCAACGGGCAGGAACTGCAATACCGTTCTTTTCAAGAGTCTGCATAACAGAGTCTGCAGTTTTACCCTTTACAATATGAGTCTCATCCTGAATTATAACGGTAATCTCAACTGTTTCGGGAACCCCCTGAGGATAATCCTGCTCAGAAGAGGGGTTATGGAACTCGCCGAACATCTCGTGACGGATATATTTCTTTTCAAGGTCTAACTTCTCAAGTTCTTTGTCAACAAAAGCATACATCTGCTGAGGTCCGCAAAGGAAAACAGAATATTTTTCATCAACAGGAGCGTACTTTTTGATAAGATCTGCTGTGATAAAGCCTTTTTCCATACCTTTGGGGCAACGACCTTTCTGATCGCTGAGAACATATACAACATTGATTTTTTCACACTTTTCGCAAAGTGCATCAAGTTCATCTTTAAAAAGAATGTTGTCTTTATCACGGCTGCCGTAAAGGAGAGTCATTTCAAAATCTTCATCACCGTCAGCTATAGCATTAGCCATTGATACAAAAGGAGTAATACCGCTGCCACCTGCAAGGCAGATAACTTTTTTGGCATCACGAAGAGGCTGATATTCAAAATTGCCTGACGGAGCTGAAACTTCAACAGATCTGCCTTCGGTCCATGTATCAAAAATATATCTGGACATAAGTCCGCCATCAACCAATTTGATAGTCAGAACATATCTTCCTTCTAAAGAATCTTTAGGAGATGAAGAAATAGAATAAGCTCTTGTAACAGGCATATTTTCAATTGTTTCAAAAACGGTAAGATATTTACCTGCGCCGAAATAAGCGAGAGCTGATGTGCCTTTTTCTGTGTCAGGAACAAGAACATAGCTTCTGCAATCTTCAGAACGCTCAATAACCTCAGCTATTTTAAGGTATTGGCGTTTGGGATGAAGAGCTTTTGCAAGAGCCATAGCATTATCGGTTATTTCAGGCTTTGAAGCTGATGATGATTCAAATCTTTGCTGACGTTCAGAGAGCATTGATAAAAATTTCTTTGATTTAAGGGATCTGATGTCTGCCATATTATTTGCCCTCCTTTAATTTTTTAACAATAATACCTGCAGCCTTTTCACCTGTGTAATAAGCACAGCCGTAGCCATCGCCACGTTCCTGAGATGCACCACAGAAAAGGAAATTATCAAAAGGCTGATCTTTGAGATATTGTACTGTTCTGGGAATCATACTATCCCACTTTTCAAGCATATAGCCGTAAGGAGTACCAAAGGGTGTATTGAGATAACGCGCAAATGTAGGCGGAAGAGCAACTTCAATTTCCTCAATATAAGGCATGATGGAGATGTTGAGAGCCTTTTCACAGGTTTCAATCATATCCTTTGCAATTTCATTCTTGAATTTCTTATAATCCTGAGGTCTGACATCCTTCATAACGTCACCGAAGGTCATGGTTGTCAGGAAGAGCTGACAAG
>JAZRME010000117.1:0-3154 GCA_045647325.1 Acutalibacteraceae bacterium
TAATTTCACCGTATTTTTGTGCAACGCTTTCTATTGTTCGGCAACTTGTGGTACCTACGCATATAACTCTGCCGCCATCGGCTTTTGTGTTATTGATAGTATCTGCAGCCTCTTTTGAAACAAAATACTGCTCTGAGTGCATTTTATGCTCGGTAACATCATCTACTTTAACGGGTCTAAAGGTACCTAAACCTACGTGTAGTGTTACATAAGCAATATTTACGCCCATTTGTTTAATTTCTTCTAAAAGCTCTTTGGTAAAATGCAAGCCTGCAGTTGGTGCGGCGGCAGAGCCGAGCTCTTTGGAGTAAACCGTTTGATAACGCTCTTTATCTTCAAGCTTTTCGGTGATGTAGTGAGGCAGAGGCATCTCCCCCACTTTATCGAGAGCTTCATAAATATTTGAGGCATCGTAAGTGAATTTTGCAATTCTGTTGCCATTTGGCAAAACCTCAATTATTTCAGCATACATTATACCGTCGCCAAAAGAAAAACGAGTGCCTTCTTTGGCTCTTTTTCCCGGACCTGCCATAACCTCCCACACGTCAGTCTCTATGCAATTGAGAAGCAGGAACTCAACATTCGCCCCCGTACCCTCTTTGACACCGTAAATTCTCGCAGGGAGAACACGGGTGTTGTTGAGAATAAGACAGTCACCTTCTTTGAGATAATCGCATATATCGTAAAAATGACGGTGTTCAACTTTTCCGTCAATTTTGCCGACATGCATCATACGTGAAGAATCACGCGGTTCAAGGGGGTGCTGAGCTATGAGTTCTTGTGGCAAATCATAAAAAAAATCGCTTGTTTTCATTAAAAATAACCTCTTGTATAAAAATAAACATTAAAATTTATAATATTTGTAGAAAATTCCAACTCAAAATCATTGACTGAAAATAAGAAAAATGTTAATATAAATGGTAAATTCGGCTCGTATATTATATTGTATAGTGAGCAAAAAAACAATAGTTTTTTATCAGAATAGAGGTTTTATTATGAAAAAATTTAAAGTTGGTATTATCGGCGCAACCGGTATGGTTGGTCAGAGGTTTGCTTCACTTCTTGAAAATCACCCTTGGTTTGATGTTGTTGTTCTTGCTGCAAGTCCCCGTTCAGCAGGTAAAACTTACGAAGAAGCTGTCGGCTCACGTTGGTGTATGGACACAGCTATGCCCGCCAACATGAAAGACCTTGTTATTATGGACGCAACAGCTGATGTTGAAAAAATCGCAGGTATGGTTGACTTCGTATTCTGCGCAGTAGATATGAAAAAAGACGAAATCAAAGCTCTTGAGGAGCGTTACGCAAAAGCTGAATGCCCCGTTGTTTCAAACAACAGCGCTCACAGAGGTACAGCTGATGTTCCTATGGTTGTGCCTGAGCTCAACGCTTGTCACACAGCTGTAATCGCTGACCAGAGAAAGCGCCTCGGTACAAAGCGCGGCTTTATTGCTGTTAAATCAAACTGCTCTCTTCAGAGCTATGTTCCTGCTATTTATCCTCTTGATAAAGCAGGTTTCAAAGTTAAGGATGTTCTTGTCTGCACATATCAGGCAATTTCAGGCGCAGGTAAAACATTTGAAACATGGCCTGAAATGGTTGATAACGTTATCCCCTTCATCGGCGGTGAAGAAGAAAAGAGCGAACAGGAGCCTCTCAAAATCTGGGGTGAGGTTAAAGACGGCGTAATCAAAAACGCAAGTGAGCCTAATTTCACAGCTCAGTGCATCCGTGTTCCCGTTTCAAACGGTCATATGGGCGCTGTTTTTGTAAAGTTTGCAGATAAAGTTCCTTCAAAAGATGAAATGCTTAAAATTTGGGCAGACTTCAAAGGTGAGCCTCAGGAATATGAGCTTCCCAACGCACCAAAACAGTTCCTTCATTATTTCACCGAAGACAATATGCCTCAGACAAAACTCCAGCGTGATCTTGAGGGCGGTATGGCTGTAAGCATCGGCCGTCTTCGTGAAGATACACAGTACGACTACAAATTTGTCTGCCTTTCTCACAACACCCTTCGTGGTGCTGCAGGCGGCGCAGTTTTGCTCGCAGAGCTTCTCTGTCAGCAGGGCTATATGGACTAAGGAGGTCATTTGAATGAAAAAGACAGTTTTCACAGGCGCAGCCGTTGCTATTGTTACTCCTTTTGATAACAACCTTAAAGTTGACTATAAAAAACTTGCAGAAATCATTGATTATCAGATAGAGAACTCTACTGACGCAATTGTTATCTGCGGAACAACCGGTGAAGGTTCTACTCTTGATCATAAAGAACATGCAGAAGCTGTAAAATTTGCTTGTGAATATACAAACAAGCGTGTTCCCGTTATCGCAGGTACAGGCAGCAACGACACCGAATATGCAGTCAGACTCTCAAATGAAGCTGAAAAAGACGGTGCTGATGCACTTCTTATGGTTACCCCCTATTACAACAAAACATCACAGATGGGTCTTATCAAGCACTACGAATATATTAACGACAGAGTAAGCACACCTATTATTCTTTATAATGTTCCTTCAAGAACAGGTGTCAACATTCTTCCTGAAACTTATCTTGAGCTTTCAAAATTCAGCAACGTTGTTGCAACAAAAGAAGCTAACGGTGATATTTCATCAATTCTCAAGACAATGAGCCTTTGCGGTGACAGCCTTGATATTTATTCAGGTAATGACGACCAGATCGCTCCCATTACTGCCCTCGGTGGTAAAGGTGTTATTTCTGTTCTTTCAAATGTGGCACCCAAAATTGCTCATGATATGGCTATGGCAGGTGTCAACGGTGATGTTAAGACCTGCACAAAAATGCAGCTTGAATACCTTGAGCTTTGTAACAACCTTTTTTGCGATGTTAACCCCATCCCTGTTAAGGAAGCTATGAATATGATGGGCATGGGCGTTGGCCCCTGCAGACTTCCTCTTTATGAAATGACCGAAGCTAAAAAGGCACTTCTTAAAGATACTCTTGCAAAATATAACCTTATATAATATAATATCGGGGAGTTAAAAATTTCTCCCCGATTATTTTTTTGGATGTGATAAAAATGACAGATATTATTTTAAGCGGCTGTTGCGGTGTTATGGGTAAAAACATCGCTCAGTGCATTGACAAAAAGGATGACTGCAGAATCGTTGCAGGTATCGACATAAGATCTGA
>JAZRME010000118.1:0-1835 GCA_045647325.1 Acutalibacteraceae bacterium
GATGTGTAATATTTATTGAGCAATTGACACCTCCTTCCTTTTGTGATATTATAACGATAACGGTTATGGTTATATATCAATTACTAATGGAGGATAAATATATGACAAAAATAATCATAGGCATAGTTTCATTTCTTTTAGTTTTATTTCCGTTTAGTTCAACACTTTTAGCTACACATCAGCAATTAACATATCCAGGTGTTCAGATAATATCAGACAATATCATTAATGCTATAAAATCAGATGATATTCAAGCAATCAAAGATATGTTGTCCGAAGAAAGAAAACAGAACATGGATGACCCTGAAAAATCCATTAGTGAATTTATAAAGTATATTGACGGAGAAATTGTTGATGTAAGGCAAGTTGGTGGTGGCGGTGAATCCTCCGAAAGCGGAGCGGGTTATGTTTATAAAGTGAAAACGTGGACTCTTGAAGTCAAAACAACCCAAAATACATATCGGTTAAGCCCAACTTGGATTATTGCAGACACAAGAATCCCTGAAAACGTTGGTATGAGTGGTATGGTATTGTCTGATACCGATTATAATATTTTGGCTAACCTTTATTACTAAAATCTAATAGCAGTATAATTTGCAACTCCGAGCTATGTTTTTGATAGCTCGGAGTTGCTTTATATATTGTTTTTTGTGGTTCTTTTTCTAAAGGATGCTAAGCATACTGCCATATTGAAAAAATCACGGGTCGGAATTTCCGACCCGTGTGTTGCTTTATTTAAGCATTTCTGCAATTTTGTCAGCTGCCTGATTGATCTCTTCAAACTCAGCGAGTTCAACTGCGCCTTTGTCAATAAGCTCAGCGTTTCTGCTCTTGATGGGGAGCTTTGCAAGAACGGGGATACCCAATTCTTTTGAAACTTCGTCAAGTTTGCTCTCGCCAAAAACAGAAAGCTTCTTGCCGCAATCGGGGCATTCAATGTAGCTCATATTTTCAACAATACCGAGAATAGGCACATTCATCATCTGAGCCATATTAACAGCTTTTTTAACAATCATTGTTACAAGATCCTGAGGGGTGGTGACAATAACAATTCCGTCAACGGGAATCTGCTGAAAAACAGTGAGAGGAACATCGCCTGTTCCGGGAGGCATATCGATAAACATATAATCAACATCGCCCCAGAATACTTCTGTCCAGAATTGCTGAATAATGCCTGAGATAACAGGTCCTCTCCAGATAACAGGAGCTTCTTCGCTTTCAAGAAGAAGGTTGATTGACATAACTTCAATACCTGTTTTTGTTTTAGCGGGAATAAGACCCATCTCATTCTGCATAGCAGGGCCTTTAACACCAAAAGCTTTCGGAATTGAAGGGCCTGTAACGTCGGCGTCCATAATTGCGCAGGCGTTACCTTTAACCTGCATAGCCGTGGTGAGCATTGAGGTCACAAGTGACTTACCTACACCACCTTTACCGCTTACAATACCGATAACTTTTTTAACGTTGCTGTATTCGTTGCACGGAATGTGCATATCTTTTTCATCTTTATTACAGCTTGATGAACAGCTTGAGCAATTACCACTGCAGCCCATAAAAACATCTCCTATTCAAAAATAACTTTTTCAAGTGCCTCTGCGCTGTCGATAACAATCTGAACGCAAGGGCGTTTTTTATAATATTGTTTTGTTCTTTCGTCAGGCTTGGCGGATTCTTTTTTATCTTCATCAAGACCGAGAAGCTCACGGCACACGATTGAGTGATTTGTGTTTTTAAATTCATCTGTGAATTCTCTCACCTTTTCGTAGCAGAGTCGTTTACCATCGGTATCGTCCCCGTCTGTTGCGCCGAATTTAAGGCCGATGATCATTGCTGCA
>JAZRME010000119.1:0-3622 GCA_045647325.1 Acutalibacteraceae bacterium
CCCTCAATTTTCACAAGACGAATGCCTTCAGTGGTATCAAGCTTTGAACGATACTCAGTTGCAGCAAGTTCTTCTTGTGAAGGATACCAAGCAGTAATCGGGGTATTATTTCTGTCAGCGAGGTTTGCAAGAAGCTCAACCTTTTCAATATCCTCATGAGAAAGCGGACCGCTGAAATCAACTGTCATAACAGCTTCACTCATATGAAAGCCTACATTATCATAGCCAAAAAGATTATGAACAATACCTGCCACAATATGCTCACCTGCGTGACTCTGCATACGGGAAAAGCGTAAATCCCAATCTATTTTGCCTTCAACCTCGGTTCCTGCCAAAAGTTCCTGCTCGGTTTTGTGACAAATCAATTCGCCCTTTTCCTGAACATCCATCACCTTAACTCCGTTCAGAGTGCCTTCGTCGGGAGCCTGTCCTCCCCCTTCAGGATAAAATGCAGTTTTATCAAGAATCACTTCATAGCTGTCATCAAGTTTTTCACAAGAGACAACTGTCGCTTTGAATTCACGGCAATAAGCATCAATTTCATAAAGTCGCTGAGTCATATTATCACCTTTAAAATTGACGGGAGTAAAATACTCCCGTCACAGTTTTATTTAAGTTTTGTTTCAAGAAGCTCTTTGATCACTGTGGGGTCACCTGCGCCCTTAAGTTCACGCATACAAGCGCCGAAAAGAGCCTGTAAGGCTTTAACCTTACCGTTTTTATAATCCTCAACAGCCTGAGCATTTTCGCTGATAACCTTATCAACAATACCGTCAACTGCAGAAGAATCAACCTGTTTATCAAGACCGTTAGCCTTACAGAATTCAACAGGATCTGCTCCGTCTTCAACAACAGCAATAAGAACCTTTTTACCTGCGTTTCTGTTAATCTTGCCGTCATCAACCATTCTGATGATTGTTGCAAGATTTTCAGCAGTTACATCGAGTTCATTGACAGTCTTGTTTGCTTTACGAAGAATACCCATGCAATCAGTAAGAATCCATGCAGCAGCGTCTTTGGCGTTGCAACCGAGAGCGATAGTGTCGTCAAGAAGTTTGCTGATTTTATTATTTGAAATAAGCATATCAATTTCTTTATCAGAAATTCCTGCTTCTCTGTACTGCTCTGCTTTTTCGTCAACAGCTTCGGACTTGCTTGCCTTAATCTGCTCAAGCCATTCATCATCAATGATAATGGGCATAAGGTTAGCGTCAGGGAAATAACGATAATCAGCTTCAGTTTCTTTGTTTCGCATAGCGAAAGTTTTGCCGCTTGCGTCATCAAAACGTCTTGTTTCCTGAACAAGCTCCTCAGTTTCATACTCAAGAGCATCAATATGACGCTGTGATTCATAATGAATTGCCTTTTCGATAGCTTCAAAAGAGCTCATATTTTTGATTTCGGTACGCACACCGAATTCTTCGCTACCCTCAGGACGAACAGAAATGTTAACGTCGCAACGCATTGCACCCTCTTCACATTCAGAAATTCCACCTGAACGGAACATATTTTTAAGCTTGTTAAGGTAGGTTACAACCTCTTCAGCGCTACGGAAGTCGGGCTGGGTAACAATTTCGATAAGTGGCACACTTGTACGGTTAAAGTCAACATAAGATGAATTACCGCTGTGAACAAGTTTACCTGCATCTTCTTCCATGTGAATCTGCTTAATGCGGATATCACGGGTACCGCCTGATGTTTTGAGTGTTACGCAACCATCAGTGCAGATAGGGTGATTAAGCTGAGTAATCTGATATGCACAGGGAAGATCGGGATAATAATAGTTTTTCTTATCAAATGTTGTGTAACGGCTGATATTACAGTTAAGCATAAGACCTGCTGTAACTGCAAGTTCAACAACACGCTTATTCATAACAGGGAGCATACCGGGCATACCTGAACAAGCAGGGCATACGCAATCATTAGGTTCATTTGCAGCAGAATGGCCGCCGCAAGAGCAGAAAATTTTAGATTCGGTGCTTAACTCCACATGAGTTTCAAGGCCGATGACGAGTTCATAATTCATAATCATTCACCTTTCCTTTCAACGCTGTGTGCAAGGCTGAGGAGTACGCTTTCACCAAAATTTTTGCCGATAAGCTGAACACCGTTGCTTACAAGAGCAGGTGCGCCTATAAGGTTGGCAACTGAAGTGAATACACTCTCTTCAAAAACCTTACCGAATGCTTCGTGAATATCATAAGCCTCATAAGAGGACACTGAACAAACGGGAGTCAGAATTGCATCATAGCTTTCGCAAAGTTTTGCAACACCTTCAGCCACAACACGACGCACTCTGAGTGATTTATCATAGCAATCTTTATATCTGTTTTTAGAAAGAACATCTGAGCCGTAGAGAATAACCGCCTTAGTAAGGAAGTTGAAGCCCTCTGTTCTTGAATTTACATAAAGCTCGTCAATATTTTTATATTGTGATGAACGGTGACCGTATTTTACACCGTCATAACGTGAAACATTGTTGCAGGTTTCAGCGCACATAAGAATCTGCCACGCAGTGTTTGCGATTTCAAAAAGTCCGTTTGAAACAACATCAACAACAACGCCTTCATCTTTAAGAGAAGCTGCAAATGCATCAACCTTTGCTTTAACTGCATCATCAGCTTTGTCATAAAGTTCTTTGATAATGCAGACCTTTTTGCCTGAAACAGCTTCGTTCACTGAGTAATCATAGCTTTCAGCAGGAAGGCTTGTGCCGTCTTTGTCATCATGACCTGCGATAACAGACATAACTTCAGCAACCTCAGATGCGTTTTTGGCATAAACACCAACCTGCTCACCTGAAGCAGCGCAGGAAATCACACCATAACGAGAAACTGTACCATAAGTGGGCTTTAAGAAATCAACACCTGATACAGCAGCTGCACGTCTTGTTGTGCCATTCATATCAACACCAAGAGCAGCTTTAACATCGCCGTTGGCAACAAGAGAAGCTGCAGCACCCTTAAGTGATGAATCATCGCCTTCTCTGTAGTATGAAAATTCGCCAACAAGATCAAGACCGAATTCACCGACATCTGTTTTGCCTGAAACGGTATATCCTTTAGCTTCAAGGCGTGTTACTGCTTCAGCGCTGAAAAGAGGTTTAAAGTTTTCAAGCATTTTTGAACCTGCAGCTGACTGAACATCTTTAACCAGAATTGTATCGTCAACAGCAACAGTTCCTTTATCACAAAGCTGTGTTACATAATATTTCATCTCAGTCACCTCACTTTACAAGTCTGGGCACTTGCCAACTGTCTTCATTTCTTTCAGGAGCGCCCTCAAGAAGGCTCTCTCTTGAAAACGGCTGTTTGCGTACATCTTCACGAAGAACATTGGTCATCGGCATAACGTGTACCATTTCTTCAACACCGTCTGTGTTGCAATCAGCAAGTTTCTTTTCGCTTTCAGCCATAGCAGAGAAAATACCCTGCATAACAGCTTCTTCACTTTCGGTGAGTGAAAGCTGATTAAGCTGCTGAGCGTTTGAGAATGTTGAACGCTTGGCCTGAGCCTGTTTGCCTGATGCTGTAGCTGCTGCTCTCTGAGCAAGAGCGCTGCCGCTGCCGAGAAGGTGAACATCTTCAAGTTGCTGATTTGTAACTTCGCTGGGAGCGCCGAG
>JAZRME010000120.1:0-1807 GCA_045647325.1 Acutalibacteraceae bacterium
GGACTTGCCGCTGCAAGACTTATTGCAGGTGAATTCTCACCCAGTGGTAAATTACCCGTTACAATCTACAACGGCAACCACAACCTTCCTGATTTCAAAGATTATGATATGCGTGGCAAGACATACCGTTATATTGACGGTGATGCTCTTTATCCATTCGGTTTCGGTCTTTCATACACAAGCTTTGCTTACTCTGATGCGAAGCTTACCGAAGAAAGTGATGAAGCTCTCAAAATCAGCGTAGATGTTGAAAACACAGGCTCAATGGATGGTATTGATAAGGTTCAGGTATATGCAAAATATACTGACTCGAGAACCTATACACCTCATTTCCAGCTTTGCGCTATTAAGTCAGTTGAGCTCAGAAAAGGCGAAAAGAAAACTGTTGAACTCAGTATCGACCGTTATTGGGTTAAGGCTGTTACCGAAGAAGGTAAGAGAGTAACTCCTGATGGTGAAATCACCCTCTTTATCGGCAACCACCAGCCCGACAGAGTAAGTAACTCCCTTACAGGCACCGAATGTCTTTCAATTAAATTGCAGTAAATTAAAATAATAAAACCGACGGATTTTTAAGAATCTGTCGGTTTATTTTTGCATAAAAACGGCTCCCTTTATCAGGGAGCCGAAAATCTTATTTAAAATATTTAACTGCTGAACGGAACATACCGATTTCGTAGTTGCCGGGAACGTTCTTATAAAGACCGTTGCCGATTCTTTCAGAGTGACCCATTTTACCGAATACTCTGCCGTCAGGAGAGAGGATACCCTCAATAGCGCAGGCTGAGTTGTTGGGGTTGAAGTGAATGTCACTTGTGGGAACACCGTTAAGATCAACATACTGAGTAGCAATCTGTCCGTTTTCTGCAAGTTTTTTGATAAGCTCGTCACTTGCAAGGAAACGACCCTCACCGTGTGAAATCGGAACAGAGAATACATCGCCGACATTAGTTTCCATAAGCCAGGGTGACTTATTAGAAGCGATTCTTGTGCGGACAATTCTTGACTGATGTCTGCCGATTGTGTTAAAGGTCAATGTGGGGCAGTTTTCATCAGTGTCAATAATTTCACCGTAAGGTACAAGACCAAGCTTAATAAGAGCCTGGAAGCCGTTACAGATACCGCACATAAGACCGTCACGGTTTTTAAGAAGCTCGTGAACTTCATTTTTGATTTCAGGGTTACGGAAGAATGCTGTGATGAACTTACCGCTTCCGTCAGGTTCGTCACCGCCTGAGAAACCGCCGGGGATAAACACAATCTGTGACTCCTTAAGTTTCTTTGCAAATGCTTCAACGCTGTCTGCAATACCCTTTGATGTAAGGTTGTTGATAACAAAAATCTCGGGCTCTGCACCTGCGTCAGCCATAGCTTTTGCTGAGTCAAATTCACAGTTTGTGCCGGGGAATACAGGAATCAATACTTTAGGTTTAGCCACCTTGATAGCAGGAGCAAGTTTGCTTTCAGCGTTATATGAGAATGTGGGAACTTCTTTTTCACCTTGCTGAATATTGCATGAGAAAATGGGCTCAAGCTTGTTTTCATAAATATTACAAAGCTCAGCAAGAGCAACAACTTCGCCACCGAGAGCGATGCTCATATCTGCAGTTGTTTCACCAAGAAGCTCACCGTATTCAGCTTCACCGTTGAATTCAAGGATGAATGCACCGTAGTTGTAGCCAAAAATATCTTCCATAGAAACGTTTTCAGCAAAGCTGAAGCCGATGTCGTTACCCATTGACATTTTAAGAACAGCCTCTGCAACACCGCCGTATGTGGGGGTGTAAGCTGCAGCAATTTTACCAAG
>JAZRME010000121.1:0-3375 GCA_045647325.1 Acutalibacteraceae bacterium
ATTTTTTCATCTGTTATAACGGTTATGCCCAGTCTTTCACATTCAAGACGGAGAGTGTCTGACACAGACGAGGCTGTGTTACTCATAGGATAAACTCTGCCTTCCTCGTCAGTTGTGGTAAAAAGACCTAAAGAGCTGAAAAAATCAAGTGTTTTATCAACATTAAATTTTTGAATAATATTCACGGCAAAATCTTTGTTATGATATTTATGCTCAGGAGCGTTGATGTTTGTCAGATTACATCTGCCGTTGCCCGTTGCGAGAATTTTTTTTGTCATAATCGGCAAAGCTTCGATTATTGCAATTTTCAACGACGGATTTTTTCTTTTAGCGCTTATGGCAGCCACTGTGCCTGATGCACCTGCACCCAGAACAATAATGTCAAACATTTTTTTCACCTCTTTTTTAAGTATATCATAATTTTTGGTGTAAATCAAATTTTCTGCATAATCATCGAAAAATCTTTATATTTATTTATCGGAGGGGACAAGTGATGATACAAAAATTTTTAAACGCTGATAAAAGCTTTGATGTTTTAAACGAGCTTGAAAAAAACAAATTGCAATTAGTTCTTGCCCGAAATGAGTTTGATAATGTCTGTGATGAGGCTCATATAAAAGCGGTGATTTACAGGCTTTGTGAGCTTGAAACAAGACAGGATTGGCTTTTAAAACAAATAAGGAGGGGTGAGTGATGATAGCTCTGATTATTGTTGCAGGTGTCGTTTGTGCGTTGATTTCTCTCTCGTCAATGAAAAAGAGTGAGCATTTTATAAAATCCCTTTTTGTAACGGCTGTTCAGGGGGTAACGGCTCTGTTGGCTGTTAATGCATCGGGAATTTTAACAGGTGTAACCTTATCGGTTAACGCTCTGACTATGGGCAGCGGTATAATTTTTGGCACTCCGGGAATAATTATGAATCTGTTAGTGCAGATATTTCTTGCATAAAAAACACAATTGTGATATAATCACCCTTGCGAAAGGGATGTGAATTTATGAGTTACGCAGATAAAGTTTTTGTAGAAAATATTGAAGATATTTTAGCTAACGGATATTCTGACGAAAATGAAAATGTCAGACCCGTGTGGGATGACGGTACACCTGCCCATACAATTAAAAAATTCTGCATCGTCAACAGATATGATTTAACAAAAGAATTTCCTGTTACAACATTGAGAAGAACTGCTTTTAAAAGCTGTATAGATGAAATTTTGTGGATATGGCAAAAGAAGTCCAATAACATTCACGACCTTAACAGCAAAATCTGGGACAGTTGGGCTGATGAAACCGGTTCAATCGGTAAGGCTTACGGCTACCAGCTTGGTGTTAAGCATATTTATCCCGAGGGTGAGTTTGACCAGGTTGACAGAATTCTTTATGACCTTAAAAATAACCCTGCAAGTCGTCGTATTATGTCAAACATTTTTAATCACCACGATCTGCACGAAATGGGACTTGCTCCCTGCGCCTATAGTTTCACTCTTAATGTATCGGGTGACACTCTTAACGGTATTCTCAATCAGCGCAGTCAGGATATGCTTACAGCCAACAACTGGAATGTGTGTCAATATGCTGTTCTTCTTTGTATGTTTGCTCAGGTCAGCGGACTTAAACCCGGTGAGCTTGTTCATGTTATTGCTGATGCTCACATTTATGACCGTCACATTCCTATGGTTAAAGAAATTATTAAAAAAGAGCAGTTCCCTGCACCGAAATTCTGGATTGACCCTGAAGTAAAAGATTTTTATGATTTTACTGTTGACAGCTTTAAGCTTATTGATTATCAGTGTCATCCCAATGAGGGTAAAATTCCCGTTGCAATTTAAGGAGTAAAAATGAAACTTATAGTTAATGTTGATAATGAATGGAATATCGGTAACGATGGCGATCTGGTGTTTCCTATCCGTGAAGATATGAAATTCTTTCGAACCACCACATCGGGTAAGATTGTTGTCATGGGCCGCAAAACTCTCGATAGCTTCCCGGGAGGCAATCCTCTTAAAAACAGAGTAAACATTGTTCTGACCCGTGATAAGTCATTTAGCCGTGAGGGTGTAATTGTTGTAAACAGCGTTGAACAGGCTCTTGAGGCTCTCAAAGCCTACGACAGTGACGATGTTTATATAATCGGCGGAGCTGAGATTTATGCTTTGTTTCTTGATTTTTGTGACACGGCTGTTGTTACACATGTAGATGCTGTTGCTCCGGAGGCCGACAAAAAATTCCCCGATCTTTCAACAAATTCTCAGTGGGCGCTTGTTGAAAAATCAGAGGAAAAAGAAGAGAACGGAATTAAATTTTATTTCTGCACATATAAAAAGATGTAAAGCAATCTTGCTTTACATCTTTTTTCTATTCCAGAATTTGTGCTGCGACTTTTGCTGATTCGGTTGCGTCGCTGACATAAAAATCAGCGCCCACCATTTCAGCGTATTCTTTGTTAAGCACAGCGCCTCCTACCATAACCTTGCAATCGGCTCCGGCTTGTTTCAGGGCGCCGATAGTTTCGGCCATAGATTTGACAGTGGTGGTCATCAATGCGCTGAGGCCTACCAGTCTGACATTTTCTTTGATTACTGTGTCAACAACAACCTGAGGGTCAACATCTTTTCCAAGGTCAATAACATTGTAGCCATAGTTTTCAAGTAGCATTTTAACAATGTTTTTGCCTATATCGTGAATGTCACCCTTGACAGTAGCTAAAACAATTTTATCTTTTGTGGGTGCAGTTTCACCCATAAAAGCTTTGATAGCCTCAAAACCGTTTTTAACAGCTTGGGCAGATGCCATAAGCTGAGGCAAAAACATTGAGCCTTTTTCAAATTTTTCACCCACCTCATCAAGGGCAGGGATAAAATAATTGTTTATAATATCAATAGGGTTTTCTGTTTTCAGCAGACGGTTTGTTGCCTCAGCGGCGAGAGCTTTTCTTCCGCTGACGATAATAGTCCTGATATCAGGCTCGGCAGAGGCAGGTGCAGTTGTTGTCTGGATATTTCCGAATTGAGAAATAAAGCTTTCACCGGAAATATCTTCGTTATTGATAACTTTGTGAGCTGCAATCACTTCACGGTATTTAGCAGAAAGCGGATTGAGAATAGGCATATCAAGCCCTGCTCCGTAAGCCTCTGCAAGAAACGCAGCATTGATAGCTTCACGGTTTGGCATACCAAAAGAAACATTACTCACGCCAAGAACAGTTTTGACACCTAACTCTTTTTTAACAAGGGTAACGGCTCTTAATGTTTCTTTAACCATACTCTGATTTGTAGAAACGGTTAGCACAAGGCAATCTATAAGAATGTCATTTTTTGAAATGCCGTACTTTGCAGCTTCATTGACAATTTTTTTAGCAACGGCAAGTCGGTCTTCAGC
>JAZRME010000122.1:0-1435 GCA_045647325.1 Acutalibacteraceae bacterium
GCTTGGCCTCCGACTTGTCCGGAGGTTTATATGGGTCTTGTACAAGGTGATCTGGATGATGCTATAAATGAAATGCATCATCATATCAGAAAATCCGTACTCAATCGCCCTGAGGCAGAGGGAAAAACAGCCCTCATCAACTGCGGTATGGGTGCAGAACACGATATGAGTGTGGAAGAAAGCAAGGCATTTATTGATCAATTCGCCCAAATGGGTGGTGAAATTTTCACTATTGATGCAGGTTGGGAATGTCCTCCGGGTGAAGAAACCGGATGGTATGATTCCAACGGAAAAAATTCAGCCGATAAAGACCGTTACCCCGATGGCTTGAAAGAACTTTCTGATTACTGTCACGAAATGGGTCTTAAATTCGCTTTGTGGATTGAAATTGAGCGTGTAGGCAAAAAGTGTGATGTTTTTACAGATCATCCGGAGTGGCGCTCATACGATATATTCGGCAACCATAATAGTGACGGTGCTCTTGATTTTTCAAACCCTGAAGCTGCTCTTTGGGCAGAGAATGAACTCGCACGGATGATTGAGGAATATAACCTTGACCTTTTGCGTATTGACAGCAATTTTTCTTATCCTTATGCGTTTTTTAATATGGCAGACACAGGCTCAGGAATAAAAGAATGTGTCTCACTCCGTCACTTTAACGGTGTTTATAATATGTATCGTAATCTTAAAGAGAGATTTCCTGATGTAGTGTTTGAAAACTGCGCCGGTGGCGGCGGAAGAACAGATCTTGGTATGATGAAATCTTTTAATCATACATGGGTTTCTGATTGTCAGGTTATGCCTGAGTCAGTTGTTATCACTAACGGAATGACTATGGCGCTTCCACCTGAAAGGGTTGACCGACTTTTTGCCGGTATGAACTGTCAGAGTATGGGCAGCTTTGAAGCGCACATGAGAAATACGATGCTCACCCATATGTCGCTTAATGTTTTTTCTCCTTGTGACGGTGAAATCAATCGTGAACAAATGGAGTTTGTTCGTCACAGCACAGATATTTATAAAAATTTTATCAGACCGTTTCTTGATAAATCGCTGGTTTATCATCATACCCCTGAAGCGGGTAAAGAAAATCTGTGTGTGCTTGAGGTTGCAGCTCCTGACAAGTCAAAAGGCGCAATTACAGTAACCTCTTTGAAATGTGCAGACGGAAGTTATGTTAAACCCAAGGGCGCTGCTGCTTCAGAAACATACAAAGTTACTCTCGATAATAATTGTGAAAGCTTCGAGATTTCAGGCAGGGATCTGATTGCATCAGGTGTTTATGTCAATATTGAATCTGCACTTTCATCAGAGCTTATATTATTTGAAAAAATATAAACAAAACCGGACTATGGAATCCATAGTCCGTAAAATTTTGCCTATAAACAAGAAAACAGCCACCCTATTGGGCGACTGAATTCGGTTATGTTGGCGT
>JAZRME010000123.1:0-13471 GCA_045647325.1 Acutalibacteraceae bacterium
CCCCCCGACACAAGTGAATTTACCCCTGTTATGCGCTTTGTTGTAACAAGTGACTCTCATATCACTACAATCGGTGACTTTCAGTCTTCACGACTTCAGAAGATGATCAAGCTCGGTTACAGCATCGCTCAGAAAGATGAAGAATACAATCGCCTTGACGCTGTTCTTATGGCAGGTGATATCACCGATGTGGGCAGCAAAATCGCTTTCGGAAGCATCAAAGCTGCCACTGCGCCTGTTATAAAAGGTGACACACAGTTTCTTGCTACAGTTTCAACCTCACACGATGACCGTTCATTGGGCAAAGACTCTCTTGAGCTTTATTCCCAAATTATGGGGCAGGAAACTGATTTTCACCGTGTTATAAACGGTTTCCATTTTATCGGAATATCTGCAAGTAAAATTGAAGGCGAACATTATAGTGACTATCAGAAAGAGTGGCTCGTTGAGCAGCTTGACGCAGCCGTTGCCGATGACCCGACAAAGCCTGTTTTTGTTATGCAGCATGAGCATATTTCTGACACAGTTTACGGCAGTTCTGCTTTTGAAGGTTGGGGAAAGTCTGACTTCGCTGAAATTTTAAAAAATTATCCTCAGGTCATTGACTTCTCAGGTCATTCACACTATCCCATAAATGATGCCCGTTCAATCTGGCAGGGTGAATACACAGCTTTAGGCACAGGCGGTCTTTATTACACCGAGCTGACTGTTGATGATATCAAAACCTTCCACCCCACCGATTACAGATTTGTTTCAACATTCTGGGTGGTTGAGGTTGACGCTGATAACAGACTCAGACTCAGAGCCGTTGACCTTGCCGCTAAAGAATATCTTTGCGAATACATACTCAACAGTCCGTTCGAGAGAGAATACACTCCCGAAAAACAGATTGCCCGTTCAAGCGCACCTGTTTTTGATAAAGATGCAAAACTGAATATTATAATTAACAGCGCAATTTTTAATGCAGCTGAGTCAGTTGACGGTATGCCTGTTTTCATTTACAGAGCTTATGCCGTTGACAATGAAGGTAACCGTATCCCCGTCGGAAAAACCGTGCCGTCTTATTATAAGCATAACGCTTCTGATATAATAAGAATCAAGTTAGAAAATCTTCCCGAAGGAGACTATTCTATTGAGGTCGTTGCAGAAAACTGCTACGGAATGCAATCAGAACCATTAACTGAAAAAGATTTTTAAAAGGAGAGCGTATATCTAATGCAAAAAGCAACAAAAGCAATTGTTTCTGCGGCACTTTGTTTGTCAATGCTCGCTTCAACAGGCTCTATGGCAGCATCAGCTATAGAAACCGAATGTGAGGGCAACTGCAAACATTCACCCGTTATTGTTCTCCCCGGCATCAATCACTCACCCACTTACCTTTATGACGAAAATGATCAGCCCGTTATGAACGGTGACAGTCAGATTGGCGGCACACTTCTGATTTTAAACGAAGCTGCCTTAACTGACAAAGCAATCGCAAAAGCTATTGTAAGTGTTTTGGCAACAATTATCCTGCAACATAATGTTGGTCTTGACACAGTTGTTTATGACCTTGTAAGTGACATTTTTAAATATCAGCGTTGTGATGAAAACGGTGACCACATTGAAAATCTCAAAACACAGCGTTGGAATTATTCACTTGAGCATATGACTCAGGATGAACTTGACTGGACATACCGAATGGTTCCTATGAAGTCCCTTGTTGATGAAATCGGTGAGGACCATGTTTATTTCTTCACATTCAACCTCGTTGGTGACCCTATGGACTCAGCTGATGACCTTAAAGAATATATCAAAATGGTCAAAGAGCAGACAAACCATGATAAGGTTTCACTTCTTCCCATAAGCCTCGGCGGAACAATTCTTACCGCATACCTCGAAAAATACGGCCATGATGACCTTGATCAGATTGTAAACGCTGTAGCCTGTCTTGACGGAACAGACATCGTTGCCGATATGATGGCAAGAGAGTGGCGCCTTGAGGATGAATATCTTTATCATCAGTTTATTTCACAGATTTTTATTGAGTCAGAGGGCAACCCGACATTAGGTTATCTTATTAACTCTCTGCTTCACATTGTTCCCCGTTCAGGTGTTAATGCACTTCTTTCAAGCGCAATAAGTGCCATACTTGACTCGCTTATGATTAACTGTCCTCAGTTCTGGGCTATGCTACCATCTTACAGATATGACGCTCTTGCCGAAAAATACCTGGCAGACAAGCCTGTGCTTAAGGCAAGAACCGATAGTTTTCAACAAGCAAGACTCAATCTTAAACAAAACATTCTTGATGCTGTTGCCGATGGTGTCCGTGTCAACTCAATCGCAGGTGCAAACCTTGACCTCGGTGAAGAAATGTACACATATTTCAACATCGTTGCCTCAGCTGAAAAAGTAAACTCTGACGGTATTGTTAACCTCAACTCAACAACTCTCGGCGCTACAGGCGCCGCAGGTAAAAATACACTCAGCGATGTTGAATATGAAAAAAACACATACTGCAACAACCCTGAGCACAATCATATTTCACCTGACAATATGGTTGACACTTCAACAGCAATTCTTCCTGAAAATACATGGGTTTTTCTTGACCAACACCATGAAGTAGGTTACAATGATGTTGTGCTTAACCTTGCGAAAGCAATTATTCTCGGTGAAGTGACAAGCGTTAACGATAACCCTGAAAAATATCCGCAGTTCAACGGCTCCTGCTCAACACAGAGCCTTCGCCGTTGGAAACTTCCTGACGCTAAAAAGGTTGATCAGTCAACCCTCAGCGCTGAAGATAAAGCTGAGCTCAACGCAGCTATAGCTCAGGCAGAGGAAGTTTTGACTATGACAATCGCTGATCAGGCTAAAGTTGAAGCAGCTGAAAACCGAATTATTGCAATTCTTCACAAAGTCGGCGCTGAAGGCTATGAAAATATTGAGACAGACAAAGAGTCTGCCCTTGACCCTGTTTTCCAGAGCATTACATACGCTATGAGCAAAGGTTCTCTCTTCTTATTTGGCGGTGGAAGTCTTGTTGACAGACTTTTGTCACCTATAAAAACAGTTATCGGTTTTATTTCAGATGTTTTTTCTGATTAAATAAATTAAAAAGGGGTAATATTTATGAAAAAAGTAATTTCACTTATTCTCGTTTTAGCTCTTGCAATCGGCTCACTTTCTGTTGCTGCTTTCGCAAGTGTCAAAACAGAATGCAACGGTGAGTGTGATGTGTGTCCGTCAATCATCGTTCCCGGTATCGGTCAGACAAATGTATGGGCACTTGACGAAAACGGAGAAATCCTTCTTGACTCCGAAGGCAAAAAAGTCAGCTGTTTCCCTGCTGTTTTTGACATCGGCTCTATAGTTATGAAGGTTATCGTTCCTGCGTTGCTTACACTTTTCACACAGAAAGATATCGGTCTTTCAGATGCACTTTGTGATGTTGTTATTGACGCTTTTGAAGTTAATATGTGTGACGAAAACGGCAAAAACACAGGTAACATTTATGTTGAGAAATATCTCTATTCCGTTGCTGAATGCAGCGAATATGAAAAACAGCAGATTTATAAAAACATTCCGCTTCAGGCTTTTGCTCAATCAGCCGGTGAAGATCATCTTTATTACTTCGCATACAATTCTTTCGGCAACAATTATAACACTGTTTGTGAGCTTTATGATTATATTCAGATGGTTAAAGCTGAAACAGGTCACGACAAGGTCAACATCGTTCCTATCAGCATGGGCGGTTCGGTTGCCAACGGTCTTTTAGAGTATTTCCCTGAAGTTATGGATGACCTTGAAAAGGTTGTTTATATTGTTCCTGCTCTTAACGGCTCAACAATCGTTGGTGACCTTTACACTAAAAACTTCTCATTCTTCAACACCGAATTCCTTTACAACGGTTTTCTTGAAACACTTATGGATGAAGAAGACGCAAGAATGATTGAGGTTATTGCAAGAATTCTTCCCGACGAAGTTCTGACAAGTGTTCTCAGAAATGTTGCTGACTGCCTTGTTGAGGATGTTGCTGCCAACGTAACAAGCCTTTGGGGACTTTGCCCTAAAGAGTATTATCCCGAAGCTTCTGCAGCTCTTCTTGCTGACAAGCCCGAAATCAAGCGTCAGACAGATATGTATTATCAGGCTCAGTTAAATTCACTTGATAACATTCAGGCTCTTGTTGATAAGGGTGTTAAGGTTTATAACCTTGTTGACTACGATGTACCTCTTTATCAGATCGGTGATTCATGGAACAACGATAACGCTGACGGTGTTATTCATTTTTCATCACCGTCTATGGGCGCTCACGCAGCAATCGTTGGTGAAACACTCGGTGAAGATTATGAACAGGCTAACACAAGCGTTAACTGCTCTGACCCTACTCACCATAACCACATTTCACCTGATAATGTAGTTGATGCTTCAACAGGTCTTCTTCCTGACACAACATTCTATTTTGACGCTCAGAACCATGAAAAAACAGCACGAAATGATATCATCATTTCACTCGCAACAAGACTTCTTGCAACAGACGATATAGAAGATGTTTATTCAACACCTGATTATCCTCAATTTAACGCAAGAAGAGACCCGAGAGCTCTTATCAACACATATATTCCCACAGCTAAAGAGATTGACCCATCAACACTCAGCGCTGAGGATGCAGCAGAACTCGCAGCAGCCATTAAAGAAGCTGAAGATTTCATCAACAGCACCGCTTGTTATGACGGTCAGCAGAAAGAGGTTGAAGACAGACTTGTCAGCATCCTTGCTAAAACAGGATATTGGACAGTATCCGAACCCGAAGAGCCGTCAACTTTCTTCACAAACATCAGCCTCTGGCTTTATGAAAATTACGGCACAAACGGATATTCCGAAATGCCTGCATTAACAGTTAAAATAATCTACAACGCAATTTCAGGATTTTTTACCACATATTTGTTTGACTCAATTTCAAGCTTATTCTGATATATTCTGAAGCCAAAAGGTGACCGATCAGCTGACCGGTCACCTTTTTTGTTTCTTTATTATCTGTGAAAGAAAAGATAAACTTTTTCCATCGCATTATATACAGCCACAGCGTACGGATTAATCGCATCCCATATCGGCTCATCATACAAGGTTATCCATGTATATATACGCCTTGTAAGATGTCTTAAATCATTATCTGAAAGCTCGTGATTAGGTCTCTCGCCCATTCGGGTAACACCCATTTTAACAAAGTCATTATAAAGATCTTTATTAGCCTTCATCCAGAGATAAGGATTCTGAAATCTTGAAAACTCTGAACGCATATTTGAACATTTCCAATATCTCCAACACAACTCTGAACGAAGAATCTGTGAAAGCTGCTCTTCATTCAAAGCTTCAGCCTTGGCAAGTTCCCAAAGCTCATCACAACGAGCCACTTCCCACGGCATCATACCTAAAAGAGAAAATCTTGAATCCTGCTCAATATATAAGTGAGTGATTTTTGTAACGGCATGGTCTGTGACAATATCAATAAATTCCTTAAGATGTTTTCCGCCGGGGCCATACACACCTGTAAGATAACCTGACATCTCGGCATCATAATCAAGATAAGGGTTTTGCATAAGTTTTGATAAAAGATATGTTCTCATCTCACCAAATTCGCCGTCACTTTCAGCAAAATAATAAACTCCCTGCTGATAAATACCCTTAACATTATTTTCATAAAAAATCTGAATATCTCTCTGAAGAACACCGAAATTGGCATAGATATTTACACTTTCATCACAGTTGAGATTGTAATTCCATATATAAAGTCTGTCACAGATTTTGCTCCACTCTGCCAGATCAGTCATAAAGTCAGCGTTATTTTTACAATCAGGGTCATCAAGAGTGTGACCGAAACAACATTCTATTGAACATAATCTTACAATAACATTATCACGAGGAACAACATCTGAAGGAGCTTTACGGGTATATTGATAAGCAAATGTATCAATTGCAACATTATCATACTTGCCGGTTGCTTCAACTCTTGACGCAATTTCATTGACAAATGTCAGCATTGTTCCGGATTGAGAGCCATTGGCGTTATCTGAAGCACGGCAGTTTTCACATTCACAATATTCACTGTTATCAGCCTGTGTAATTGACAAAATCTGTAACGAAGATTGAGGATCATGCTGCTTTTCGAGCAACTCAAAAGCCTGAGCTGTAACCAGATCAAGAACCTCACTGTTGCTAAGACAAAGCTGAGAGGTCACTCTTTTTCCGTTACGCAAAGCGAAATATTCGGGATGCTGCTCATAATATTCAGAAGGTTGACAATAGTAGTTAACAAGGGTATGACTTGATCGGCCGATATATTCAACAGCGCCACCCTGCTGTGTTGAAAGATCTTTATAAATACCGCCTGTAAGTCCGTTCGCAAGTGAAAATTCAGGATCACCTGAGCTTTTGGTGTCAGTTTCGGTGTATTCAAAAAACGGCGTGTATTCAACATTTATATCACCAGGCACCGTCAGAGCCTCATTCTGAGGAATTATAATTACTTCTGACTCATACCAATGGCAATCGCAAAACTGCTCTAAAAAGGCATACACGCCATTTATAGTGCCCTTGTTACCTGCGCCGTCAATTATCACCTTGTTGCTGTCAGATTTTATTATATAACTTCCGTCAGGTGATAAAGACCAGTCACTTTCACTACGATTAGTCTGCCCTACAGAAATCTCAACTTCATACTCTGATAAATCTGTGACAATCGGAATATCTCCACCCATAATTTTATCAAGATAATATTTAAGTCTGTTGGCTGCATAAGAGTCTGTTTCACAAGCGCTTTCAGAAACAACTATAACTGCATCTCTGATATCAACAGTTGATTCAGCTGCGCTGACAGAAACAGTAAAAAGAGAAACTGCCATAACCAATATCATAATGACACTTATAAATTTTTTTATCACAATCAATCACTCCTTAAATTATTAAAAGCCTGTTTATACCACAAAAAAGTGTTAAAAACAGGCTTCTTTTTTAGATTATATTGACCATGTGCTGTCTAAAAAACGAGTGCGACGATAAGGGAAAGCTCTGAAAAAATCGTCGGCATTTCCATTGATTTTAACACCGTCTATATAAATAGCTGTATCAGCTGTGTGGCCCTCACCGGCGAGCATAAGCCTTGCCGCAGCAGGAGCCGTGAGCATAATATCGTAATCACCATCAGATTTGAAGTTGACAGTTGCCTTGCCGTTCTGATACTCCACCTCAAAAATGCCGTTATTCTGGTCAAACTCATCACAGCTTTTTATACTGAATTTTCCGTATGCATCAGGATAAGTGTTGTTTTCAAGCAGCTTTTTCATATTATAAATACGAGCTGCTACACCACCGTTATAGTCATAAACAACATCATCTATCCTGTCAACCAGACAAGCAAACGGGGAGCCCTGATACTGTTTGCGCACAATAAGATTTTTTACTATACCGTCATAATTACGCAAAAAACCTATAAGACCGTTAAGCGCATCGGGTGAAAGAACAAACAACTCATCCACAATCAATTCATCAGGTCGCTTGACCGTGAACCTTACATATCCATCGGCCTCGCCTTTTTCATTACGGCGAAAATATGTATAATCTGCCTCTTCAAGAGGAGTATCGCAAAAATGCTTTTTCTCTTCACGAAGGGTCATAAGATTTTCTTCAAGAGCGCATTTTGCGTGAAGCTGACTCAACTCTTCAAACTGCTCCCCATTATACAAAATAACATCTGTATTACGGGGAATGTGTTGAAGATTTTTAAACGGAACTTTAACAGCAAACATTCTGTTAAGGTTGGCATATCCGAATTTTTCATAATATGAAATAGAAAACGGATGTAAAAAGCCAAAAGTCAGATCATTTTCAACTGCAGTCTGACCGATTCGCTCAAAAATCTTTCTTATGCCGCCCATTCTGCGACTTTCAGGCTGACTACAGACTCCGCTGACAACGAGGGCATTAAGAAACTTTCCGCAAAAGTTACTTCTAAAATCAAACATTTCAACCCCTGCGATAAGCTTACCCTCGTGAAAAGCGCCAAGAACCGGCACCTCAACAGAGTCATCTTCTTTAACATCAAACTTCCAGATAAAAGACGCAGCTGAAATCTTTTGATAATCAATTGCCTCTTCCTGAGTAATATACCTTACTTCCATATTAGCCTCCTGATGTCAGCTACGGCTTTCACCTACACTGATCTGTTCTTTCGCAGCGAGACTGATTGCCTCCTGATCTTCACTGCCTACAGCTTCAGACATCATCTTGCGTCGGGCAAGAAGTTCAGCATACATTCTCTCTTTTTTATCATTATCAAGATCATAAAACAACATCGGAATAATGCCGAGAGAGCCTGTAACGGCAGGAATAATTGTGAACATCGCAAACAGATAAAATTTAACTCTGTCGGTCTGTTCTTTACCTGTTCTGAAAGCGGTGGCTTCATAGCCGATCATTTTTTTGATTGCCGTTGTTACAACAGCGCTTGTATTTGATGAAACTTTAGCTGCGATACCGTTAGCCACAGATGCCATAGCTTCTGTTCTGTAACCGTTTTTCCATTCGCAATAATCCATAGCCTCATTATACATTTCAGTTCCGATAACTGATTTAAGGCCAAAGAACAATGTCCAGATCATTTCCCAAAGGGCCATAGCGAAGCCCATAGGAACAACCTTCTGATACATACCTCCGGAAAAATCTCCTCTCATACCGATACAACCAAAAAGGAATACAGGCACATAAAGGATATTACCGATTTCTTTGGCGAGTATGTAAAGCAGACGGCTTGAGAAGCGCTTTCTCATCCACGGAACCCATGAATAACTCAATGGGCTGATCGGAACAGACGGAATACCTGCAACAAGGGTCATTGATGAAAAATGAAGAACGTCAGTGTAATAGTCGTCTTCTCTTCCCTTGATAGCGAAACCGCTGAGGAAATCAGACAAGGTTATAAGAAGCAACGGTTTGTTTCTGATAACTGACTTGATTGACTGCATAACACTTGGTTTTTCAATTGATTGCATAACTCTTTCTTTGGAATTATAGAAAAACCAGAATGAAGAAATGCTTGAAGCAACCGCTGTAAACACACCCATACCTACAAAAAGCTTGGTGTATGCACTTGAAAGCATTGCAGGGTTTCGGACAAACTTATTACGCAACACATCAATCAGAATTGTTACAGCCTGTTCGGGAAGTTTTTCGCCAAAAAATCCCGATGCGAAGTTTGCAAGTGTAATCAATCTCGTTCTGTCAATAGGATTAGGCGTTATGGTTGACATAAGACCTTTTCTTGAAATAGTCTGGAATGTTGTTACGCCTTCACGAGCGACAGTTATCAAAAGATAAAAAATAAACTGAAGCACATCCACCTGAGAATTGGTGTCAAAAAGATATGGCATTAACCAATACAACGCTGTGAGAATACAACCCGGAAAAGCAAGAAAAAGGAGATAAGGTCTGAACTTGCCCCAACGGGTACGGGTTTTGTCAACAACAGCGCCAAAAATCATATCGTTGACAATATCCCACACGCTGTTTATGGCATTGACAATAGTCTGCAAACCAAGGTCAACACCAACTATGCTTGTAATAAAACGCTCTGAAAAAATATTAATATTAAAGCTCTGTGCTGCGTCCCAGATAATGAAACCTAAAGATTCTTTTGCGCCCACATAGCGTCGGTTAACAACTCGGCCGGCAGCTTCTTTCTCTGCCTCCTGCTGCTTTTGGATAAGGGCTTTGAATTCATTTGCATTCGACTGATTTTCATTTTTCATAGCTACAATTTCACCTCTGAAAAATCATAATACATTCGTGAAAATTATTTTAATTCATCTCGCTGACAAGCTCGTTAAGAGCGCCTATAACAGTTGAACCTGCCTTGCTGCCTGTTGAGAGCATTTCTTCATAATGTCTTTTATATTCACCAAAAAGCTTTTCTCCAAGCTCGGTGTTCCAGATTGTATCAGCGATAAAAGGTGCATAGTCGTTATCAGGAATAATATAACCTATAGCGTCGTTGCAAAGACCCATTACCAAAACAGTTTTGTCTTCGCCTACGAGGTCACTTGTGTAATCAAGTTCCCAATCTGTGCCAAGATATGCCTGTGTTTTATCAACAACATTACCGTAAACAAGCTGAGGAATAAGTTCACCGGGAACAGTAAACATCACGATATCAGTGCCGATTTCAAGATAACCGACCTCACTGATAATTGAGCATCCGCTGGGGGCAGTATCATCTTTAACTGTTGTCATACCTAACAAGCCTGAAACTGCGCCAAGCTCCATAAGACCATATTCAAGAGGAACTGTAACCTCTGCCATTTTTACATTTATCAAAGGCTCAACTCTCTGAGCATCAGACTCTGACTCAAGAATAAGTCTTGCAAATTCATAACCGAGTTTTTTGGTTCCGGCATAATCCTGAACTCTGGGGTCAGCTTCGATCTGAGCATTTACTTCATCAAGAACAGACTGTGTTTCTACACCGCCGCTGTTAACAGAAATCGGTGACTGCGCACCCTGAACAAAGATAAAGTTCATACCTGCATCGTTGATTTTTTCTTCAATATAATGAGGATAGTCAGCTGATAAAAGCTTTGTGTTTCTGTTAATTGTTGTGGGATGTCCGCCAAGATTTGCAAAAACAGTTGCTTTTGAGCTTGTGTTATCAGGAACAAACTTGAAACAAGCAATTACATGCTGATAACCTTCCATATCATATCTCTTGTTAAAGATATATCCGTATTCATCATCAAGATAGTTGTTGTTTCTTTCACTTTTGCCGATACCCGGTGTTTCATAATAATAAAGTTCACCCGGCTCCATATTGAGATAAGCTTCAACAATAGCGTCGGATGCGCCGCTTATCATAAGATCATAAAATTCGCTGTCAATGCTGCGAATGGGGTCAACAAAAGGTAAGAATGCAAAAATATTATGAAAAACTTTAGCGATAAGACCAAGACCGAAGCCCTGAGTGTCTATAACAGTGTGACAATGAGTTGCATTGATGTTGATAGCAACGATATCACTGTCAACGCCTTTTTCAGCAAGTTTTCTTTCAGCTTCAGCACGGATTGTGCGAACATCAGCGTTGTTGACACCGATACCGTCAACTGATGCCATAATTACAGTTCCTCTTGAGGAATTATCATTAAGAGCAATAGCGTTTACGCTCTGGTCATCATAAACTCCGTTGACCTTCTGAGTGAAATATCCACCGGTGTAATACTCTTTTTCACCGTTGGCAAGGTTTTCGGGAACTATACTTCTCTTACCAAAGCCGAGATACCATTTGGCATCTGTTGCAGCCTCATCAAGAAAAGTCTCCATACCTTCATAAAAGTTTTCACTTTCACCTGCATAATATTCTTCAACAGTCTCAAAGTCTTTAGGAAAAAGAGCGCCGAAGCCTTTAAACACCGCATTAAGAATACCGTTAATTGCGTTTGTGGTAAAAATAATTCCCCTGTTGTCGGCTGCTTCACCTGAAGCATAAGCAGCTGTTGAGCCTGTGAGCAACACAACAACAGTCATTATAATGGCTATCGCTTTTTTAAATCCTTTTTTCATAATATTAATCTCCTTTTATTTTCTGCTGAGCAAAAGGCTGTCAACATTCTTTTTATACGAAAGCTTGTTGCTCAGATTTCTCAAAATATAATAAAGCTCATTAAGAGCATATTTATTATAAAACTCACCCGCTTTGATATTGAGGGTAAAAGTTCTGTCTAAAAACCTGTTAAGGAATTTTTCAAGAGAATTAGGATTCATAAGTTTTTGAGCGTACTCTGAAAATTCATAGTCAAAGCTTCGTTTTTCAAGAGTGTCAAAATGAAGATCACCTCTTGTGAAAGATGAAGCTTTTTTGACGGCTGTTGCCGCAAAAACAACAATATCATCATCTGCAGGAAGTCTGACAGACTTGTTGCCGTCAAGGAAAATTTCAACATTAAAAACATAAAACTGTTTTGCAGTGAGATTTCCTTTTTTATTATGAGTATGGCTGAAAGTCAGCGCCTGAGAAATATTTTTTATATATCCTGTTTCTTCGGTGCGTAAAAGATCCCAATGACCTAAACATTCAAAACAATCAGGCACAGTTTTTTGAATAACTTTTTCACCACAGCCAAAATCAACCTTTTTGTCACCGCCAAGCGAAGTTATAAGAAGGCGGACACTTTCATATCCGTCACCGATATAAAGTTCACTTCCGTCACAAACAAGGCAGTTTTTATCATCAGATGAAAATAAAAATTCAACTCCGTCAGAAAAAAACTTATCAGCTATAAGCTCACGGGGAACAGAAATTCCGCCCTTTAATGTTGATTGGTTTCGGTTGTTGTCATCTGTGATACCGACAGCGTTAAAATCAAGAGCAACGATGTCTGAATTTTTTTCAGAGCGTTCACCGTTATCAAGCTCAACAGCAAAGCTCTTAATACCATTATGACCAATATCAAAACAGAGCTTACCGTCATTCAAGCTGATTTCTTTAATGATTTTTTCATCACCGGTCACTTCATACGCTGCGATTATCGGCTTTGAAAATTCAGCTTCAATGCCTTCAAGTGACTTGCCTGAACATTCACAGACACGCAACACGATTTTGTCTGATTCCTGCGCTTTTTTAACAGCTGTTATTCTAACTCGGTCGCTGTTAAGCTTAACAAATGAATATTCGCTGTCAAGAGAGCCTTCGTGTTTATCAGCAATAAAAGTATGCATAGGCTGACAAAATTCATCAGCAAAAGCTGTAACATTTACGGGGTCGTTTTTATGACCCATAACAGCAAATGAATATCGGTTTATTCCCATATCCATAATATGTTGAGAGCATTCCCAACGGTAATTAGCCATAGGTGTGTGAATAATTGTAAGCCTCAGAGTCGAATTATCAGGCTTATCCCACCCGGCTCTTGAATCACTGAAAACGCTGACACCGAAATCATTTTTTTCATCAGTAATATCTGCCCATTTCTGAGCCGGAACTTCATACAAAGCCTTTGTGTTTGTTCCTCGCTTTGTGCTGCCGATACCGATGTCATAATTTGCCGTTTCATTTGATGATGACAATCGGAACTCTGCTTTAAGCAACGAAGCTTCCTCTCGCCAATCTGTTTCGTTATAAACAGACACATATTCACTTTCGCAACTCAAAGAAACTATTTGTTTAAACTTTGATTTACCCCAACAGCTGATTATTTCAAAAGAGCAAAGGGCTTTACCGTTGTCTCTTATTTTAACAGTTGCTTTTTCAGGGTATGCGTAAGGCGACTCAATGATGTCTTCATATTTAATTTCCCAAGCGGGCCAATCAAAGCTGTGAACATTGTTATAAATTCCCTGCCTGATCGGAGCTGATAAAAGCTCTCTGTTGAGTCTTTTATCAAACACGCTTTCTATTTCACCATTCTGATTAACAGTAACTTTAAGATATTTATTTTCAATTGTA
>JAZRME010000124.1:0-6138 GCA_045647325.1 Acutalibacteraceae bacterium
GGACCTGCAAAATTTGACTTGCCTTTTTCAACAAGCTTACCTACAGCCTCGCCCTCGCCTTTGAGAGTCTTGCACCAATCCATTGAAGCTGCAACCTTACGAGAAGCCATAAAAAGACCGCAGATTACAAGCTCTTTAACAGCGTTGGCATTTGCACCGGGGGTGTTAAAAACAACAACACCTTTCTCTGCGCAAGCTTCAACAGGAATATTGTTTGTTCCTGCACCGGCTCTTGCGATTGCGATTGTTGCAGGGTCAAGTTCCATCTCATGCATTGAAGCTGAGCGAACCATAATAGCAACAGGATTTTCAATCTCTGTTGCGCAAACATAGTCACTTGAAAATTTGTCTGTTCCGCAAGCGGCAATTTTGTTGAGTGTTAAAATGTTATACATTAAAATCGACCTTTCATTAAGAGTTTGCTTTTTCAAACTCTTTCATAAATTCAACAAGCTTTTCAACGCCTTCAACAGGCATAGCGTTGTAAATTGAAGCTCTCATACCACCAACTGAACGGTGACCTTTGAGGTTGACAAAACCTGCTTTTTCAGCTTCAGCAACAAATTTTTTGTTAAGGTCATCGCTCTCTGTAACAAAAGTAACATTCATCATTGAACGATACTCTTTCTGAGCAGGAGCTGTAAACATTTTGCTGTTATCAATATAATCATAAAGAATGTTTGCTTTTTTAACATTACGCTCTT
Source organism: Acutalibacteraceae bacterium (assembly GCA_045647325.1). Lineage (GTDB taxonomy): Bacteria > Bacillota > Clostridia > Oscillospirales > Acutalibacteraceae > CAG-488. The sequence goes on from JAZRME010000124.1 coordinate 705, forward strand.
TCATAGCTTCAAGACCACCGATAGACTTGATCCATTCAAGAACAAGCTTACACATATAAATGCTGTAGCAGGGAGGTGTGTTATACATTGATTCACCGTCTGCCATAGCTTTGAGGTCAAGCATTGTGGGGGTGAGGGGCATAGCGTTGCCAAGCAAATCCTCACGGACAATTACAATTGTAAGACCTGCAGGAGCTACATTTTTCTGAGCTCCGCCATAAAGCATACCGAATTTTGAAACATCCATAGGCTCTGACAAAAAGCTTGATGAAATGTCAGCGATAAGAGGAATATCGCCTGTTTCGGGAATTTCAGGATACTTTGTGCCATAGATAGTGTTGTTATGACAAATGTAAACATAATCTGCATCTTCTCTGAAAGATGACTTATCAAGCTTGGGGATGTATGAGAAGTTGCCGTCTTTTGAAGAAGCTGCTTCTACAACATCACCGTATTTTGTTGCCTCTTTATATGCTTTGTTTGAAAACTGACCTGTAACAACATAGTCAGCCTTACCTGAACCTGTCAAAAAGTTCATAGGAATAGCTGAAAACTGAGTTGATGCGCCACCCTGAAGGAAAAGAACTTTGTAGTTTTCAGGGATATTCATAATCTCACGCATAAGGCTCTCTGCCTCTTTGATGATTGCGTCAAACCACTTTGAACGGTGAGACATCTCCATAACAGATTGTCCGCTTCCCTGATAGTCGAGCATTTCAGCTGCTGCTTTTTTAAGAACTTCCTCAGGAAGCATTGAGGGACCTGCTGAAAAATTATAAACTCTTGCCATATATAAAACCTCCGTAGGATTAGTTTGTCAAATTGTTGTCATATATTATATACCCTTGTTTCTGAATAGTCAATAAAAAATTGTAGCAAATTCACATAAAAATACCACAGTTATTATATGCAACTGCAACATTTTTGTGCAAAATGTAACAAAATAGTGACTTTTTCAGCTGTAAGGCAAATATATTTTTATTGCCCTAAAAAGTATGGTCACACACCTCAGAAATTTTGTCTCTGAGGGCAATAAAATCCTCAAAAGCATCCGGTTTCTGAGCCGGATTACGCAAAAGCGCTGAGGGATGAAAAGTGCCCATCATATAAAACCCGTTCTTTTCAAAAAACTGACCGTGCTGACGGGTAACTTTAAAATCAGGGTCAATGAGCTTTGTTGCGGCAATTCTGCCGAGACAGACAATTATTTTAGGTCTGATAAGCCTGGTCTGCGCCTTGAGCCAACCGATACAGGCATCCTGCTCCTCTGTCAGAGGGTCACGGTTATTGGGCGGTCTGCATTTTATAATATTGGCAATATAAATATTTTTATTACGGTCAAGACCGATAGCATCAAGATATTTATCAAGAAGCTGTCCGCTTTTGCCGACAAAAGGTTCACCCTGCAGATCCTCCTGCTCACCCGGACCTTCACCGATAAACATAACCTCGGCATTTTCATCACCGATACCAAAAACAAGGTTTGTTCTTGTCTGACTCAACGGGCATTTCTCACATGCGTAACACTCTTGTTTAAGCGTTGCCCATTCATTCATCTGCACTCACCTGCTTTACATCTTTATTAAGCTGATCAACAAGCATCTGCGCTGAATCAAATTTCTTTTCTTCCCTTAAAAATTTCACAAGCTCCACAGTGACTTCTTTTGAATAAATATCACCGTTGAAACCGAGAATGTTTGTTTCACTCAGCACAACATCAGATAGATAAGTCGGCCTTACACCTATATTTGTAACGCCACGATATTTTTCACCGTTGACATTGACAACAGTTTCATACACGCCGTATTTCGGAACAACAATCCTTTCATCAAGACGTTGATTGGCTGTCGGAAAACCTAACTGACGGCCTCTTTGGTCACCGTGTATAACCTCACTTGTAAAAGAAAAATTTCTGCCGAGCATCTCTGCCGCCTTATGAGGTTCACCGGCTGCTATGTATTTTTTGATTGCCGTTGAAGAAACCGTTTTGCCTTCAGCTATCATTTCAGGCAAAACGCAACAAGTAACACCATACTCAGCCGCAAGGGAGCGAAGCTGATCACTGTCACCCGAAGCCTCTTTTCCGAAAGAAAAGTTAAAACCACAGCAAATAGCTTTTGCATTTAGCTCAGAGATAAGAATTTTTTCAAAAAATTCCCGAGGGCTGAGATTCATAACTGACGAAAAAGAAAGCTCATAAATCGCAAACCCCATTGAAGAAAGAACCTGTTTAGTTTCTTCAACTGTCATAAGACGTTTGAAATTTTTGCCGTTAAACAGTTCTTTAGGATGAACATCAAATAAAATCACTGTAGGCACATAGCCGTCTTTTTTAAACTCCATCGCTTTTTCAAGCACCGTCATATGTCCCTTATGAAGACCGTCGAAATTGCCCAAGGCAACGGCTGTGCCCATATTCACTTTTTCTACGGTCATAAAATCACCTTGATTATTTATTTAAAAAGTCATAAACAACTGATGAAAGCTCCTGAGCTCTGTCTTCGTGGCAGATATGTCCGCCGTCTTCAACGAGATAATGCTCAGCTGAAGGCAAAGCATCAGCAACGCTCTGCTTCATACTGTCATTGATAATCATATCATTTGTTGCGTTAATAATAAGCACGGGGCAATCAATCGCAGCTGCGCCTTCAAGGTCAGTTGTGCGTACGTTACCCATCATATAACAAAGACCTGCTCCTGAATTGTCAAGCTGCAAGGGTGCTGCAACCTTTTCGACATCGTAAGCTTTGGTAAATTCCATATTGTTTGATGCCATAAGAACAATCATTCTCATAAGAGGATCGATTTTTGTAAGATATTTAAAAACAAAATTCATTATACCTGTCATAAATGAGTTGGTCATAAGACCGGTAGGCATTGAACTCATATCTGCCATAGGTGCAGGGCAAACAAGGAAAAGAGATTTAATATTCATCTCCTGCGCAATATTGATTGCAACTCCGCCACCCATTGAGTGACCGGCAAGAATCCATTCATCGTCATTTGCAATTGATTTCATAAGATCAATAATAAGAGTCTCTCTGTAAATCACCTGAGTGTCAGCGTTTTCTCTTGTGCTGTAACCAAAGTTCGGAAGGTCTGCCATATAGCAATCATAACCCTTGGCGCTCATTTCGGCAGCCATATTTTCCCAGGAATATGTTGACTGACCAAAGCCGTGAAGCATCATAATTCTGCCACGGTAATCACCTTCGTGGTCAACCTTGCGATAGTGAATTGAATAATCTCCGTATGTAAAAAACTGACTGTTTTCAAAAGGTTTATCTGTTTCTTCGCCTGTTGCAAAACCTGTGACAAAAGTCATACCCAATAAAACAACGCTTAAAATAATAGCCAGAAACTTTTTCATAATCCATTCTCCTCTATAGATTTATTTTGAACGGTGAAGCATTTTTAATCTCTGCTCTTTTGATAAAACTCTTTTACGAAGGCGAAGAGTAAGAGGTGTAACCTCAAGAAGCTCATCATCTTTTATAAACTCCATACACTGCTCAAGGCTGAGTGTTGTGGGCGGAACAAGACGCAAAGCCTCATCACTGCCTGAAGCTCGGGTGTTAGTAAGCTGCTTCTTTTTGCAGACATTACATACAATATCTTCGTTTTTGGCGCATTCACCGACAATCATACCTTCATACACTTCAACGCCTGCGCCGATAAAGAGCTTGCCTCGGTCCTGAGTGTTAAAAAGTCCGTATCCCGTACTTACACCTGTTTCGTGAACAACAATTGAGCCGTTTTCTCTTGTCTGAATTTCGCCCTTAAGGGGTTCATAACCGGCAAAAAGCTGATTCATAATTCCGTTACCGTTGGTATCAGTCATAAACTCAGAGCGATATCCGATAAGACCTCTTGAAGGAATTTTAAACTCAAGATGTGTAGCACCTCCGTCACGGGTGCCCATATTTTCAAGTTCACCTCTGCGAGAGCCGATTTTTTCCATAACCGAGCCGACATACTGCTCAGGCACTTCTACAATGAGAAGCTCCATAGGCTCACAGACCTGACCGCCGATTTCTTTATAAATTACCTTTGGTCTTGACACCTGAAACTCATAGCCCTGACGACGCATTGTTTCAATAAGAATTGAAAGATGAAGCTCACCTCTGCCTGAAACCTTAAAGGTGTCGGTTGTCTCTGTGTCTTCAACTCTCATGCTGACATTTGTTTCAACCTCTTTATAAAGTCGGTCACGAAGATTTCTTGATGTGACAAATTTACCGTCTCTTCCGGCAAAGGGGCTGTCATTGACAATAAAGTTCATCGAGAGTGTGGGTTCATCAATTTTAACAAACGGCAACGGCTCAACGCAATCAGGTGAACAGGCTGTTTCGCCGATATTTATATCGGTAATACCTGAAACACAAACCAGATCGCCCATCTGTGCCGATTCCACCTCAACACGTTTAAGGCCCTCAAACTGATAAAGGCGTGAAATTTTAACATTTTCCTGACTTCCGTCTGACTTACAAAGCACAACGCTGTCATTCTTTCTGACCTGTCCGCGTTCAACTCTGCCTACACCGATTCTGCCGATGTAATCATCATAATCAAGGCTTGAAAATAAAATCTGCAAAGGAGCATCAATTTCTCCTTCGGGGGCTTCGATATGTGTGAGAATCGCATCAAGCAACGGTCTCATATCGCCCTCACGCACTGTCGGATCAAGCGAAGAATAACCGTCTCTGCCCGAAGCGTAAACAACAGGAAATTCAATCTGATCATCATCAGCGCCCAACTCAATAAACAGGTCAAGAACTTCATCGATAACCTCATCAGGTCTTGCGCCAGGGCGATCGATTTTGTTAACAACAACAAGAACCTTCTTTTTGAGATTAAGCGCTTTTTGCAAAACAAATCTTGTCTGAGGCATACAACCCTCAAAAGCGTCAACTAACAAAAGAACACCGTCAACCATCATTAAAATTCGCTCAACCTCGCCACCGAAATCAGCATGACCGGGAGTGTCAACTATGTTGATTTTTGCGTTTTTATAATGAACCGATGTGTTTTTTGACAGAATTGTAATTCCTCTTTCTCTTTCAAGGTCATTTGAGTCCATTACTCTGTCCTGCACCTGCTCATTTGAACGGAAAATACCGCTCTGTTTGAGCATCTCGTCAACCAGGGTTGTTTTACCGTGGTCAACGTGAGCAATAATGGCTACATTTCTTACTTCATTTCTCTTTTCCAAATTTTTTCACCTTCAAAATAAATTTCCAAATATATATTATACTACTGTTAAAGTGCATTTACAAGACTTTTAATGATGAAATCTTCCGCCCAGTTCCGCATCAATTTCTTTGGGGTACTTTCCTGAAATTATCATAAGTCCCAGAAGTGACATCAGCGCTGAGCCGAGAGCATAAAAGACAGTACCCGTTTCACGAGTAGTGAAATATCCGATTGCTACAAT
>JAZRME010000125.1:0-4472 GCA_045647325.1 Acutalibacteraceae bacterium
ATCTTGTTGATGATAAGATTCATGCCCGTTCAACTGGTCCGTATTCACTTGTTACTCAGCAGCCCTTGGGCGGTAAAGCTCAGTTCGGCGGTCAGCGTTTCGGTGAAATGGAAGTTTGGGCTCTTGAAGCTTACGGTGCAGCATACACCCTTCAGGAGATTCTTACCGTTAAATCAGACGATGTTGTCGGTCGTGTTAAAACCTATGAAGCTATTGTTAAGGGCAACAATGTACCTCAACCCGGTATTCCCGAGTCATTCAAGGTTCTTGTTAAAGAGCTTCAGTCACTTGGTCTTGATGTCAGAGTTTATGACTCAGACGAGCAGGAAATTGACCTCCGTCAGAATTTTGACGATGAGCTTGGTTTCTCTCAGGTGTCTGATGACAGAGCCTTCTCAAATGTAAATGATGCTGAATCAGCAGACGGTTACAGCCTTGAGGATGAGATGGGTAATCCTATTGAAGAAGAGGAGCCGGAAGATTTTACTGAGGATATGTTCTCTGTGGAGGATGTATTTGATGTTGACGAATTTTACGGCGACGATGAATAAGCCCAAAAGGCACTAACACTATTACTTCATTTTAAGAAAAGGGGCAGCTACATTGGAAAATAACACCTTTGAATCAATAAAAATCGGGCTTGCTTCACCTGAACAGGTACGCGAATGGTCGTACGGCGAAGTTACCAAGCCTGAAACAATAAACTATCGTACCCTTAAACCCGAAAAGGAAGGTCTTTTCTGCGAACGCATTTTCGGACCAACAAAGGACTGGGAATGTCACTGCGGTAAATATAAGAGAGTTCGCCATAAGGGTATTGTGTGCGACCGTTGCGGTGTAGAAGTTACAAAAGCAAAGGTTCGCCGTGAAAGAATGGGTCACATTGAGCTTGCAGCTCCCGTTTCCCATATCTGGTATTTTAAGGGAATTCCGTCAAGAATAGGTCTTATTCTTGACGTTACCCCCAGAAATCTTGAAAAAGTTCTTTACTTTGCATCATATATCGTTGTTGATCCCGGTGATACACCGCTTGAGAAAAAACAGATTCTTGATGAAAAGACATATGCTGAATATCGTGAAAGATATGAAGATGACTTTAAGGCTGGTATGGGCGCTGAGGCTATCAAAGCCCTCCTTGCTGATATCAATCTTGATGAGCTTTCAGATGAGCTTCGTGAGGAGCTTAACAGCAATTCAGGTCAGAAGAGAGCCAAGGCTCTCAAACGCCTTGAGGTTGTTGAAGCATTCCGTCAGTCAGGCAACAAACCTGAATGGATGATTCTTGACGTTGTGCCCGTTATTCCTCCTGAAATCAGACCTATGGTTCAGTTGGACGGTGGCCGTTTTGCTACATCAGACCTTAATGACCTTTACAGACGAGTTATCAACAGAAACAACCGCCTTAAAAAGCTTCTTGAATTAGGCGCTCCCGAAATCATTGTTCGCAATGAAAAGAGAATGCTTCAGGAAGCAGTTGACGCTCTTATTGATAACGGTCGTCGTGGCCGTCCTGTTACAGGACCTAATAACAGAGCTCTTAAATCACTTTCTGATATGCTTAAGGGTAAGCAGGGTCGCTTCCGTCAGAACCTTCTCGGTAAGCGTGTTGACTACTCAGGCCGTTCGGTTATCGTTGTTGGTCCCGAACTTAAGCTTTATCAGTGCGGTCTTCCCAAAGAGATGGCTCTTGAACTTTTCAAACCCTTCGTTATGAAGCGTCTTGTTCAGACTGAACTTGCAGGTAATGTAAAGTCAGCCCGTAAGATGGTTGAAAAAGCTAACACATCAGCTGTTTGGGATGCTCTTGAAATTGTAATTAAGGATCATCCGGTTATGCTTAACCGTGCTCCTACACTTCATAGACTTGGTATTCAGGCTTTTGAGCCGGTTCTTGTTGAGGGTAGAGCAATTAAGCTTCATCCTCTTGTATGTACAGCTTTCAACGCCGACTTCGACGGTGACCAGATGGCTGTTCACGTTCCTCTTTCAGCAGAGGCTCAGGCAGAAGCTCGTTTCCTTATGCTCGCTGCTAACAACTTGCTCAAACCTTCAGACGGACGTCCTGTTGCAGTTCCCACTCAGGATATGATCCTTGGTTCTTACTACCTTACTCTTGAAAAGGCGGGAGAACCCGGTGAGGGAATGGTATTCCGTGATATCGATGAAGCTCAGATGGCTTATGATGAAGGTATTATCAGCCTTCACTCATCAATTAAAATCCGTATGAGCAGAGAAATCAACGGTGAAAAAGTTACCAAAATTGTTCCCACAACTCTTGGTCGTGTAATCTTCAACGCTCCTATTCCTCAGGACCTTGGTTTTGTTGACAGATCCGACCCCGAAAACGCATTTACTCTCGAAATTGACTTCCTCGTTAAGAAGGGCAATCTCGGTAAAATCATTGACAAGTGTATCCGTAAGCACGGCACAGCTGTAGCAGCTGATATGCTTGATAAAATCAAGGCTCAGGGTTATGACTACTCAACCAGAAGCGGTATCACCGTTGCTGTTTGTGATGCAACCATTCCTCCTCAGAAGGCTGAGCTTCTTGCACAGGCTGAAAGCAAAATCGACAAGGTTTCAAGAAACTACTCCAGAGGTCTTATCACTGAAGCAGAGCGTTCTGACCGTATCATCGAAATCTGGGAAGATTGCACAAAGAAAGTTGCCGATGAGCTTAAAGCTAACTTTGATAAATACAACCCCATCAATATGATGCTTGACTCCGGTGCCCGTGGTAATGACTCACAGCTTCGTCAGCTTGCAGGTATGCGTGGTCTTATCGCTAACACAGCAGGTAAGACAATCGAAGTTCCCATCAAGGCTAACTACCGTGAAGGTCTGAATATTCTTGAATACTTCATTTCTTCCCGTGGTGCTCGTAAAGGTCTTGCTGATACAGCTCTTCGTACTGCTGACTCAGGTTACCTTACCCGTCGTCTTGTTGACGTTTCACAGGAATGTATCATCTATAAAGAAGATTGTGGTTGTGAAGACGGTATTGATGTTTATGACATCTACCACGGCAATCGTAAGATTGTTGACCTTAAAGAAAGACTTCAGGGCCGTTTCCTTCTCAATGATTTTGTTGATGAAGAGACAGGCGAACTCATTCAGTCAAAGGACGTTATGATGAGTGACTCCGATGCTGAAAGAGTAGCAGATAAGGTTAAAGCTGATTATCAGAAGCTTGTTGATCAGGGCAAGTTCCCCGAAACAGAAGTTCCCAGCATCAAGATTCGTTCACTCCTTACCTGTAAAGCAGACCATGGTGTATGTATTAAGTGCTACGGTTCAAACCTTGCAACAGGTCAGCCTGTAACAGTCGGTGAAGCTGTTGGTATTATCGCTGCTCAGTCAATCGGTGAACCCGGTACACAGCTCACAATGAGAACGTTCCATACCGGTGGTGCCAAAGACGCAGGCGACATCACACAGGGTCTTCCCAGAATCGAAGAATTGTTTGAAGCAAGAAAGCCCAAGTCACTTGCAATTCTTGCTGAAATCGACGGTACTGTTTCAATTAAAGAAATTAAAAAGAGCCGTCATATTGTAATCACCAATGACGAAGGCGAAGAAAAAGCATACCTCATTCCTTACGGTTTCCGTGAGCTTGTTGAAGAGGGTGACAAAGTTTCCAAGGGTCAGGCTCTGACCGACGGTGCTCCCAGCCCCCACGACATTCTTGCTATCAGAGGTGTTGACGCTGTTCACGATTATCTTATCCGTGAAGTTCAGAGAACTTACCGTACTCAGGGCGTTGATATCAATGATAAGCACATTGAGGTTATCGTTCGTCAGATGATGAGAAAGGTTAAAATCACTGATCCCGGTGATTCAGATCTTCTTCCCGGCATCCAGGTTGAAAAAGTTGAACTTTACGCAATCAACGATGCTATTAAAGCTAAAGCAGAGGCTGAAGGCACAGAACCTATTTATGCAGTAGGCGAACCTACACTTATGGGTATCACCAAGGCTTCTCTTGCAACTGAATCATTCCTTTCTGCCGCATCATTCCAGGAAACAACAAGAGTTCTTACTGATGCTGCAATCAAAGGCAAGTCAGATCCTCTTATGGGACTTAAAGAAAACGTTATCATCGGTAAGCTCTTACCTTCAGGTACAGGTATGCGCTGCTATTCAGAGGTTGAAGTTAAGTCCACTGCTGTAGCTGTTGAAACACCCGAAGTTGAAGAAATTATATAAATAATTGATTATATTTAAAATTTCTATTGACATTTGTTAAGTTACAGTGTAAAATACTGAATTGTGTGTTAAGCAAAATAGCTTTACTGCTCAAAAAAGGGCAGTAGAGCGTTTTGCCTTGACCTATATAATTTTTGAAGAAAGGAGATGTTTGTGTTTGCCAACCTTTAATCAGCTTGTACGCAATGGCAGAGAAACACTTGAAAAGAAGGCTAAGGCACCCGCTCTTTTGAAAGGTCTCAACTCAAAGAAAAATGTTATGACCA
>JAZRME010000126.1:0-2422 GCA_045647325.1 Acutalibacteraceae bacterium
AATGCCTTGATCTTGTTGAGAATGGCCATGTTGCCGGTTGGGATGACCCCAGAATGGTTACCCTCAGCGGTATGAGAAGACGAGGCTACCCGGCTGAAGCTGTTAAAGACTTTATCGCCAGAGTAGGAGTCAGCAAGGCTGACAGCGTTATTGACTACGGCCTTCTTGAGGCTTGTGTAAGAGATAATCTTAACGCAAACGCCCCCAGAGCTATGGCAGTGCTTCGTCCTCTTAAGGTTATTATTGATAACTATCCTGAAGGTCAGAGCGAAACTATTGATGTTGAGCTTCACCCCGACCACCCCGAAATGGGCACAAGAAAGGTAACCTTCGGCAGAGAGCTTTATGTTGAGCAGGATGACTTTATGGCAGAGCCTGTTAAAAAATATTTCCGTCTTTTCCCCGGTAATGAGGTTCGTCTTAAGGGCGCATATTTTGTAACCTGCACAGGTTATGAAGCTGATGATGACGGCAATATCCTCTGCCTTCATTGTACTTATGACCCCGAAAGCAAAGGTGGTAACTCACCTGACGGCAGAAAAGTTAAAGGCACACTCCATTGGGTAAGCAAAGAAGATTCAGTTAAAGCCACAGTCAATATCTATGACCGTCTTTTCAAAACAGAAAAGCCGGGCTCAGCTGAAAATCTTGCTGATGAGCTTAACCCTGAATCACTTACCGTTCTTGAAGATTGTCTTGTTGAGGGCGGTTTCAAAGATGCAAAACCTGGCGATGTTTTCCAGTTTATGCGTCAGGGATATTTCTGTGTTGATAAAGACAGCACTCCCGAAAAGCTTATTATCAACAGAACCGTTGACCTTAAATCTTCATGGGGTAAATAATCGGGAGGAAAATTAAATGAAAATTGTAAATAAAATTGTAACTGCTTTGTTGGCGGCTGCAGCTTTTCCGTTTTTGATAACTCAGTTTTTGTTTGAAATTGTTTTGTCAATCAATGAGGAGTCAATTGCTTATTCGCTTATAACTCTTTTTGCAGGTGAAGATAATATGCTCACTGGCAACCGTCTCGGTTTTCAGGAAAGTATCTGGAGCCTTTTAAAAATGGCAAACGAGAGCAGCGGTGAAAATGACCTTAATATCATTGAGGTGTGGAATTCATTGCCCGCTGACCTTGATGTAGTGAAGAAGCTTGTTATTGCTTCATTTATCTGTGTTGCTGTGGGTGCAGTTGTTGCTCTTGTTATTGTAGGTTGCTCAATTTTTACAAAAGCATATAAAACCATTATGGGCCTCGGTTTAGGCGGTGCAGCTTGTTTTCTTGCCGGTATTATTCTTTTCGGCAAGGCAGGCGACTATTTCAGAGACGGCACTATTGATGTGGTGAAAGTCATCTCATCTGTTATTATGGGTGAGGACGGCACCACCAACGGTCTTGCAGCTATTGCTTCAAGTTTGCTTACAGGAACAATCGAGGTTGATGTGTTCGCTCTCGGCGGTGCAGTTTTTGGCGCAATGATTATGCTTATCGCTGTTACAGTCTGGGAATTTGCTTATTACATCACACTTCCTGAAAAAGACAGACCTAAAAAAATTAAGAAAGCGTGATATTTTGAATCGCTTAAAAGATAAAAAGCTGTTTTTGCTTGACCTTGACGGCACCTTGTATGTCAGCGAAAAAATTATCGGCAAAACACTCGAGTTTCTTGATAAGGTAGTTGAAAACGGCGGCAAATATATGTTTCTGACCAACAACTCATCAAAGAGCGTGGCGACATATATTCCCCGTCTCAATGCTATCGGAATCAAGGCGGCGGAGGATAACTTTTTTACCTCAGCTCAGGCAACAGCTTATTATATTGAAAAAAATTACGGCAAAAAAACAAGAGCCTATGTTGTGGGCACAGACTCTTTCAAAAAATCCCTTCTTGATGAGGGTTTTAATATCACTGATGAACTTGAGGACGGAATTGAGCTGCTCGTGGTCGGTTTTGATACAGAACTGACCTACAAAAAGCTTGAGGAAGCTTGTATTCTCATTCACCGTGGTGTTGATTATATTGCCACTAATCCCGACCTTGCCTGTCCGTCGCAGTATGGATTTATACCCGACTGCGGGGCAATCACAGCCTGTATCGAAGCGGCAACGGGCAAACAGCCTCATTATGCAGGCAAGCCTGACCCCACCATGATTTATATGGCGAGTGAAAAGGCAGGAATCCCCCTTGAAAAAGCCTGTATGATAGGTGACAGACTTTATACCGACATCGCAATCGGCAATAATGCAGGTGTTTTGTCTGTGGCTGTGCTTACAGGTGAAACCACAAGGGAAGAAATCGCAAGCAGTGAGGGCAATTTAGTTCCGGATATTGTGTGTGATTCAATTGACGACATTTACGAAGCTATAAAATAATTTAAGGGATGCTTTAATAAGCATCCCTTACTTTTTTGTTATCTGAATATT
>JAZRME010000127.1:0-4166 GCA_045647325.1 Acutalibacteraceae bacterium
AAAATAAATTATACGGATGGATTATAACATATTTTTTGCTCTTTTTCAATACAAAATAGCAAAATACATATTTCCTTAAAATACCTGCTAATTGCATTGACAAGAATTGACTATATATTGTATAATGCAGTTGTTATGAAAGGTGTTTTAAACAAGCGCAATTTTTATAACGATTTATAACTAATATCTGAGGTAATTTTATGGAGATTGGAATTACACACATATTATCACAGTTCCCTTTTGAGGGGGAACTTGTCGGAGTTAAACCTATTAACGAGGGGCTTATCAACACCACTCTTGTAGCTGACTACGGCGTTAAAAAATATGTCATTCAAAAAATCAACACCAATGTTTTCACCAAACCGTATGAGTTGATGGATAATATTATTTCTGTTACCGAATATCTTAAAAAGGTTATTGAAGCTAACGGAGAAGATGCTGAGCGACAGACTCTCAGATTTTTAAAAACCGTTGACGACAAACCCTTTTATGTAGATGAAAACAACGAATATTGGAGAAGCTATGTGTATCTTGATGACAGTTACACCATATCTTCAGGTTGCTCTGTTGATGAAATTTATGAGGCTGCGAGAGCTTTTGGTAACTTCCAGTGCCTTCTCGGTGATTTCCCGGGAAATCAGCTTTCTGAAACAATAGTCAATTTTCATCATACCCCCAGCCGTTTCAACAATCTTTTAAAAGCTATTGAAGAAAATAAGGCAGACAGAGTTGACGAAGTCAAAGATGAAATCGACTTCTTTTTAGAAAGAAAAGATAACACAAATGTTGTAACCGACCTTATCGAAAAAGGTGAAATTCCCGTCAGAGTTACACATAACGACACTAAAATCAATAATGTTCTTTTTGACAGTAATACTAAAAAGGCTATCTGTGTTATTGACCTTGACACTATAATGCCCGGCTCATCTCTTTATGATTTTGGTGACGGAATCAGGACAAGCGCTACCCTCGGCGCAGAGGATGACATTGAAAGCATCGGCCTTAATGTAGAGGCTTATGAGGCTTATGTTAAAGGTTTTCTTGACGGAACAAAAGGTAAACTCTGTGAAAAAGAAATTGAGCTTCTCCCCTTCTCTGTTGTTCTTCTCACTCAGGAAGTTGCGATGCGCTTTTTAACCGACTACCTTAACGGTGACGTTTATTTCAAAACAAGCTTTGAGAAACATAACCTTGCAAGAACAAGGGCTCAGATAAAGCTTATCAAAGATATTGAAGCTAAAATGCCTCAGCTTGTTGAAATAACAGAAGCTGCTGCCGGGAGGAAATAATTTTGACACACAAAAAACGGAGCGTAACGATAATTTGCGTTGCGTTGGCTGTGGTTATAGCGGTTTGTGTTGCTACCCCATTGATAATAAACGCTGACAGAAACAAAAAGATTGAGCAATATACTCAACAAAATCTTGATTTGTATTCTGAACTTAACGTTATCTCTGATTGTGCAGTTGTTGACAAAAAGCCATATTCATTGGCAGGTATTAAAGAAGCCGTAAGACTCGGCGCTGACACGGTTACCCTCGATTTGTGTTTCAACTCAGACGGAACACCTGTTGTTTCAGACGATTACAGCACCATTTCTGAAGATTCACTTCTTGTCAGAGATGTATTTGATCTTATAACCAGTGAAGAATACAGCGATATACGCATTAACTTCAGGCTCAGGCAATTGATTACCCTATCGGTTTTTAATCAGCTTGTCAGCGAATATGATGTTTCAAAGCGTGTTATTGTTTCGGGTATAAATCAGAACCGTTATTCTCTTATATCAGGAACCGACACAGCGGCAAAGGTTTATTTTGACTATATTCCGTCAGGTGATCTTAAAAGTGATATTCAATCGGTTGCTACTCTTGTTTCAGACTACAGCCTTGCAGGTGTTGTTATCAGCTCAGCCGACATATCAAAAGAGCTTACAGATGCCCTTTCACAAAACGGAATATCATACATAATCAGCAGCGTTGATAAAGAGATTGATTTATATAAAGTTATGAGTTACGGAGCATACAACATTGAAACCGACTCACCCGATACATTAAAAGAAGCCCATTCATCGTGGCGTGAGCTGACGCTTCAGCGCATTGATAAATCAATTTCAGATGAACTCAATAAATAGTAAAAGGACTGTTTCAAAACGAAACAGTCCTGATTTTTTTACATTATTCAAATGTTCTTCTGATTTCATCAAGCTGAGTTTTAAAGTAGCTTAACATACTCTCAAAATCTTTACACTGGTTTGAAAAAACATCAGCTTTTAAAACCATCTCTCTGACTCTTTCATCAGCATCAACAACTTTAGCAAGAGTCTCTTTGCGAACATTAGCAGCCATCAGATTTGCGCTTTCAACATATCTGTCAGCATAAGTCATAGACTCACGCATAAGCTTTTCAGCTGTTCCGTCAAACTCTGATGTTTTGCTTTCATACTCTTCAAGTCTTTGCTTAAGTTCATCGAGCTCAGATGAGTTGCCTTTGAGCATCTCAATCTCTTGATTTTTAGCTTCAATTTCAGCTCTGAGCTGAGCTATTGTTGCCTCTGACTCTTCAAGAGCAGCAGAACAGTCAGTCTGTTCATTCGCAGCCTCACGATTGATTGAATCAAGCTCCGCCTGAAGTTTATCAACCTTAGCCTCACTCTCTTTAAGAGCAACGCGAAGCTTCTGATACTCACTGTTGCTTGAAGCAATACTACTGATATACTGCAGAACGTCATCACGGTTAAATCCGCCTATGACTGCTCTTCTGAAGGTAACTTCTCCATCCATAAATAAAACTCCAAAAATCTAAAATTATTATTCAACATCAGATGTGCAGCAAGGGCACTTTGTAGCTTTAATACTGATCTCTGACTGACAATAGGGGCAGGTTTTGGTTGTGGGCTCTGCAGGAACTTCTTCTTCCTTTTTCTTAGCCTTTTCGCTGATAGCGTTAATACCCTTAACAAGACAGAAGATAACAAAAGCCATAATGAAGAAATTGATAACTGCGCTGATGAAGTTGCCGTATGTAAGAACAGCAGCACCCGCAGCCTGAGCATCTTCAAGAGTAGCATATTCGCCACCGTCAAGAGCGATAAATTTACTTGCAAAATCAATACCGTTAGTGATAAGACCGATAACAGGCATTACAATGTCATCAACGAGTGATTTAACAATTGTCTGAAAAGCACCGCCGACAATAACACCGACTGCAAGGTCAATCACGTTGCCGCGCATAATAAATTTTTTGAATTCTGCCATAAAGCCTGACTTTTTAGCCATTTTAACATCTCCTTAAATACATTTTAAATATTATATAACAAGGAAATTGGTTTGTCAAATGAAACGAATAAAAAAAGCAGCAACTCTTTCGAATTGCTGCTGATTTTATAAGAATTGTACTGTTAATTATTCGTTGATAGCTGTAACAACGCCTGAACCAACTGTACGGCCGCCTTCACGGATAGCGAAACGAAGACCTTCTTCGATTGCGATAGGAGTGATAAGTTCAACGTTCATAACAACGTTGTCACCAGGCATGCACATTTCTGTGCCTGCGGGAAGAGTGATAACACCTGTAACGTCTGTTGTACGGAAGTAGAACTGAGGACGGTAGTTGTTGAAGAAAGGAGTATGACGACCGCCTTCATCCTTGCTCAAAACGTAAACCTGACCTGAGAACTTTGTATGAGGATTGATTGAGCCGGGTTTGCAAAGAACCTGACCACGTTCAATCTCTGAACGCTGAATACCACGAAGAAGAGCACCGATGTTGTCGCCTGCTTCTGCATAGTCGAGGAGCTTACGGAACATTTCGATACCAGTACATACTGTCTTTCTCTTCTCTTCTGTAAGACCAACGATTTCGATTTCTTCGCCTGTCTTAAGCTGACCACGTTCAACTCTACCAGTTGCAACAGTACCACGACCTGTGATTGTGAATACGTCTTCAACGGGCATGATGAAGGGAAGGTCTGCTTTACGATCAGGAGTGGGGATGTAGCTGTCAACAGCTTCCATGAGTTCCCAGATGCAAGCGCAAGCGGGATCATCAGCTGAAGAAGCTTCAAGAGCCTTAAGAGCTGAACCTTTGATGATAGGTGTATCATCGCCGGGGAATTCATACTCATCAAGAGTCTCACGGATTTCCATTTCAACGAGTTCAAGAAG
>JAZRME010000128.1:0-2069 GCA_045647325.1 Acutalibacteraceae bacterium
GCCTTGCTTCCTGCAGGTCATTATATAGCTTTTCTATTGCTTTTATGACTGCCTCGTCATCGCCCTCACTTTCGGCCTCAACAAGGTCACCTACACCGTCAACGATGTCAGCTATAAGATCATCATCAACGGCAAAAGAACAAACTGAAAGGGTGAAACAAAACACAATAGCTACTAAAACGCTTAAAAGTTTTTTCATAATAACATCCTTCCATCTTTATACTTTAATTTTAAAACAACCTGCTTAAAAACTGATTTATATTTTAGCTCCGGATGAAGAAAGCAATTCTCTTGCGCTGTTAATAAAGGCTTCGGTATTATCACCTGCGCCCATAATTCTTGCCAATTCAACAGCTCTTTCATCATAAGAGAGAGAGTCAACCCGGGTAAAAGTTTTGCCTGAGTCAACATATTTTGAAATAAGTTTATGGCAATCAGCAAAAGCAGCAATCTGCGCAAGATGAGTGACGCAGATAACCTGTCTGCCCTGTGAAACTTCATAAAGCTTTTCTGCGATTTTTCTTGCTGCAGAACCGCTGACACCTGTGTCAATCTCATCAAAAATCATTGTGTCGGTGCCGTCTTTTTCAGCGAGGGAATTTTTGATAGCAAGCATAATTCTCGAAAGCTCACCGCCTGAAGCAATTTTAGCAAGGGGTTTCGGTTCCTCACCAATATTAGCTGAAATCAAAAATTCTATATCGTCACATCCGTCAGGCGAAAGAGTTTTTTCTTCTCTTTTGACAACAAATGTGATATTCGGCATATTAAGAAACTCAAGCTCACTACAAATTTTATCAGCCAATCGCTGACCCGCCTCAAGCCTTTTTTGTGAAAGCTCAAGAGCCACAGCCTTTGTCTTGTTTAAAACAACTTCTCTCTCTGCTCTGAGACTCTGAATTTTTTCATCAGAGAGAGTTATCGTCTCAAGCTCAGCAACAGCTTTTTGTAAAAAGTCCAGCATTTCCTGCTCATCTGCGCCATATTTTGAAGAAAGGCGATGAAGCAGATCAAGACGGGCCTCAACCATATCCAGTTCATCCGGATCAGCTTCAGCAGAAGAAATCAGCGAACGGATTTCATCACAGCAATCTTCAAGCTCATATCTGGCATCATTAAGCCTCTGAGCCACAGAAGATACTCCGTCATAGAAAGCGCTGACACTTTCAACCTCATAAGCTGCGTTGCTGACGCTGTCACATCCTGCTCCATCTGAATAAAGATAGTTATAAGCTGTAGAAAGAGCCTCAATAATCTTTTGGGCATTTTTTAAGAAACTTCGCTTTTCTTTAAGCTCTTCAATTTCACCCACTGTAATATCGGCCTTTTCAAGCTCGTTTATCTGAAAATTCAGCGTATCAATACGCCTTGTTTTTTGTTGCTCATCAATATCAAGATTTTTAATCTGTAATGTCAGCTCACTAAGGCTGTTATATAGACCGGTATATTTTTCAATAAGCTCATCAAGTTCACCGAAAGCATCGATAAATGAACAATGCAGCTCACTCTGAAGCAAGGACTGACTATCATGCTGACCATGAATGTTAATAAGCTCCGAACCTATAACCTTAAGCATTGAAACAGTAACGGGAGTGCCGTTAACGGTGCATATATTTTTACCGTCTTTTTTGATATTACGGCTTAATATAACAGTTCCGTCACCGGAGTCAATACCCATCTCATCAAGCTTTGAGATTACACGGTGACCCACATTTTCAAACACAGCAGTCACCTTGCCTGATTGAGCGCCCGTTCTGATAAGCTCTTTTGAAGTGCGTTCACCTGTGACAGCATTAATTGAGTCTATGATAATAGACTTACCTGCACCGGTTTCACCCGTCATAACATTAAAGCCCTCTGAAAAGCTGATGTCGGCAAGTTCAATAATAGCTATATTTTCAATTTTAAGTCTGCCAAGCATTATTGTCACCCTTATTTAATAAGTTTTGTGATTGAGAGTGCAAGTTCCTGAGCAAGTTCAGAATTTCTGCAAAGAGCAAAAATTGTGTCATCACCGGCAATAGTGCCTACAAGACCTTCCCACTGCATACTGTCAAAAGATGCACATG
>JAZRME010000129.1:0-6614 GCA_045647325.1 Acutalibacteraceae bacterium
ACTTAGGTTATTGAATCAGGAGGTAATATATATGAAAAAGAAACTGGCGCTTTTTGCAGCAATCGCAGCTGCAGGTGCATATATGCTTAAAAAGAAACAAACCCCCGTTGAAACAGTAAAAAAACTTTCAAAATATGTTAAGCCAAACAATCAGAAAGGTGAAGCCTATAATAACGGTGTCGCTCTCACTCCCCCTATGGGTTGGTCAAGCTGGAACACTTTCGGCAGAAACGTAACCGAAGATGTTATCTATGAAACAGCTAAAGCTATGAAAGAAAGTGGTCTTCTTGAAGCAGGTTATCGCTATGTCAACATTGATGACTGTTGGCAATCAGCCATCAGAACCCCCGAAGGTGAGCTTCAGAGTGACCCAGTCAGCTTTCCGTCAGGCATCAAAGCTCTTGTTGACAAAATCAATGAGTTAGGTCTTAAAGTCGGCATTTATTCCTCAAACGGCACCCTTACTTGTGAAGATATGCCTGCGAGTCTCGGTCACGAAATGACCGATGCCCGTACTTTTGCAAAATGGGGAATAGAATATTTCAAATACGACTTCTGCCATAAAATCTATATTTCAAGAGTCGCACCTCAGATTGAAAAATTTTCAATCAAAAACGCAGATATGGACAGTGAATCTGTTTTTTACGCTGCCGATGCCGTTCTTGACGGTGACGCAAAAATTCTCAAAGACGGCAATCTTTTATCCGGTGAATACATATCAGGTCTCTCTGACGGTAACGGCACCGCCACTTTCACCAATGTTTACGCACCCAAAGACGGTGAATACACTCTCACCCTCTATATCCGCAAAAAGAGTAAAGTTTCAAAACATCTTGAGCTTGATATCAACGGCGGCAAACATTATGACATCGACTTCCCCGAAAGCAACAGACATCCTTTAGGCAAACATCATATAAATGTTGAACTTAAGCAGGGACTTAATATCATAAGAATGTATAACCCCGTAGCTTCTGTTATGGACAGCTCTGCAATTCAGTATAAAAATATGGGCAACTGCCTTAAAAAAGCTGTTAAAGAAGTAGCTGAACAAAACGGAACAGAAGAAAAGCCTATCGTTTATTCAATCTGCGAATGGGGCTTGAATATGCCTTGGAATTGGGGCAGCAGCGCAGGTAACCTCTGGCGAACAACACCCGACATCAAAGCTTTCTGGGCATCTGTTGTTGCTATTTACGAGGTCAATGTCAACTTGTGGAAACATGCAGGTCCCGGTGGTTGGAATGACCCCGATATGCTTGAAGTCGGCAACGGCAACCTCACTTATGAAGAAAACAAGAGCCACTTCGCTTTGTGGTGTATGATGGCAGCGCCTCTTATTCTCGGCAACGATGTAAGACATTTTGTTTTTCCTGACGGAACAACAGACAGCGATGACAAAATTCTTCAGCTTCTTACAAACAAAAAGCTCATCGCTATAAATCAGGACAAGCTCGGCGTTCAGGCAAGACGAATCAAAGCCTCTCCTTCAGGCGACATTCTGGTCAAGCCTCTTTATAACGGTGATGTTGCAGTCTGCTTCTTCAACAAATCTAATGAAGAAAAGCTCTTTATCCTCACGATGAAAGAGCTTCTTGAAAAATCTTTTGTTGAACTTGAATTAAAAGAAACATATACAGTAGAAAACATCTGGACAGAAACAGAGTTTGATGTTGACTACTCTCTCGCAGAAACTGTTGCACCACACGGCACAGCTGTTTTTGTAATAAAAAAAGACTGATTACTTAAAATATTTTTCGATAATCTCAACTATTTTAAAACGAGGTTCATACTTTGGGTTACGGCTCACAAGTTGAACCTCGTTTTTATCAAGCACATCATCAATTTCAGTTTTGACAACGGCAGCCGGTAAACATAACGAAGGGAACATCACGCACCACCAATTTTTTCCTTCGCCTTTATCAATAATAACTCTTACAGCAAGATATTTTCCTGCCGGTAAGGTTACATTTTTATATGTTTTTGTTGCAAAAAATTCTTTTGACAGGCTCACTGTTGCATTATAATCAAAACCGTTTTCTTTTATGGTTTTTTCAGCAACAGATTCAAGATAATCTAACCTCGGTTCAATTTTTTCAACAGCGTTATCAATATTAACGCTGCCGTCAAAAACATCTGACCCTGCTTTGAGAACAGCATCACGGACCTTTAATTTTAACTGTTGATCATCATAACTGTCAGAGGCTGCAATAATATGAAGCCGCAGCACTTCTTTTCTTATGCCATCGCAGGTGGCAGCGAAGCTCACAACACTTATTACAAAAGACAATATCACACCTATCACAACAGAAAGCCTGATTTTTTCAGATAATTTCAAAATAAAAATCCCCCTTTACTTACAAGAAGTATCGGGAGATTTTTTTATAATTATTCATACATTTTATAAATAAGCGATGCTTTTTCTTTAACAGCTTTTTTCAGCTCGTATGGGTTCACAACCTCCATACGCTCACCAAACTGCATTATCCATGAAATGAGACCGTCACTCAGCTCAACATTGGCTTTAACCACAAAATAGTTATCACCGTCAATTTTAATCGGAACATTTTCACCGAAGCGCTCAAGAATTTCTTCAATAATGTCATTTGTGCAACGAAGAATAACATTACCGCTTTCACCACTGAACATATTGAAAAGACGGTTAGAATAGTCAGCTGAATCAAATTCATCTTTATATTTGGAGACAGCTGAAAAATGTCTGCATTTTATTCCCGTGATATGAATATTGCTGATTCGGTCAAGCCTTACATGCATAAGGTTTGAATATTTAGGATTGTTACAAACCAGATAATAATGGTCATTTGACCATATAAGAGCATAGGGATTAACGGTAAATGTTTTGTTTTCCATACGGCGCACATACCGTTTCTGAAGCATTCTTTTTGAATAATCAAACTGCACCTGAAGATTTTTTTCAATGGCGCTGTGCAGAGTGTTTATAACATCATAAAGCTCCTCATTATTGCATTTGACCGTTGAGTTAACATACACCTGTCGGCGAAGTCTTTCTTCCTGACCCTCACTTGCGAGAGATCCGATTTTATAAACCAGAGATTTTGTCTTTTTAGATGAAATAAATTTGGCAGCCAAAACAGCATCAGTCAGAAGTCTGACCTCTGCCATATCAAATTTACGGTTTTTAAGATAATATCCCCTCTTAGGTGCACGGACATTAACAATATCAAGTCCGTATTCTTTCAAAGCATCAATATCACCGTAAATGGCTTTTCTTTCAACCTTTATGTTGTAATCTTCCTGCAAAATTTCACACAAATCCTCTGCGCTGAAAACATTATCTTCATCAGATCGGCGTGTAAAAATATCCTGCAAAAATAATATTCTGATTTTTTGAGTGTCTTTTCCCATAGCGTTAATATTTAAGCTGAGAGTTAATCTCTCTGGCTACATCAGCATCAATTTTGAGAATTTCACGGTCATAAGTGAGAAGTCCGTTAACCTCAAACTCAACATCGCTGACCTGAGTGTAAACAGTTGCGCAAAGTCCTCGCTTAACAAGGGGGATAATCTGCTTGTCAAACAGTTTTTTGTATGCAGCTGTGTATTTTGCAGGGTCGGTGAAATTGATATTATAGCCAAAGCTCTTTTTATCATCATAAACATGACCTGAAATCTTATAGCTCAGACCACCGAATTCACTCAGAACAAAAGGTCTGCCGTCAGGTCGTGGCATTGTAACAGGCACAACATATCTGTGAACGCTCTTGAGGTCGGGACCTTTCTGATCATGCCAACCACTTGCATGGTCAACAATTCGGCTTGGGTCATAAGCCTTGACTTCTGCGCCGATACGCTTGGCGTCAAACTGACCCCACGCTTCGTTAAAGGGAACCCAACAACCGATACATGGGTAGTTGTAGAGATTATCAATCATACGATACATCTCATCCTCAAACTCGTCACGGAAATATTTATCACTTCTGCCAAACCATGAATAATGCTTATCAGAAATGTTTGTGATTGTGATATTCGGAAAACCACCGACAATCATCATCGGGAGTTTTTCAACACCGCTGACCATATCCTGCCATACAATCATTCCGAGACGGTCACAATGATAATACCAACGTGCAGGTTCAACCTTGATATGCTTTCTGAGCATATTGAAGCCAAGGTCTTTCATTGTCTGAATGTCAGAAATCATAGCCTCATCAGTTGGAGGGGTAAGACCGCCGTCAACCCAATAGCCCTGATCAAGAAGACCACGCTGGAAATAAGGCTCGTTATTGAGCATAATACGAGGAATACCAGCATTATCTTTACCGATTGAGAATTTTCTCATACCGAAGTAGCTATCAACGCTGTCAAGTTCGTTTCCGTCGGCAACAGCTTTAACTGTCAGGTCATAAAGGAACGGTGTTTCGGGGCTCCAGAGTTTTGCATCTGCCACAGGGATATTTTCATCGGCGGAGATTTTGCCTTCAAAAACAACCTTGTCGCCATCTTTAACGGTTGCAAATAATTCAGCCTCGCCGTCAAGAATTGTTTTAACATTGATAACAGAAGCATCAATGTCAGGAAGAAGCTTCAGCTTCTGAATATAAGTTTCATTAACAGGCTCAAGCCAGACTGTCTGCCAGATACCTGTTGTGGAGGTGTACCAGAAACCATGGGAGTGAGAAGCCTGTTTTCCTCTGGGCTGTGAAGATTGATCGGTCGGGTCAAACACACGAAGGTTAAGAGTATTTTCGCCATCAACAAGATAATCTGTAATATCAAAGCTGAACGGGTCATAGCCGCCTGTGTGCTCACCGATCATTGTGCCGTTGATATAAACACGGCACTGCCAGTCAACAGCGCCAAAATTAAGGCGCACTCTTTTGCCCTCAAAACAAGGGTCAAGAGTGAACTTCTTTTCATACCAGAGCAAATCATCTTTGCCCACTCTTTTTGCAACGCCTGAAAGATCACTTTCAACAGCAAAAGGAACAAGAATTTCACCGTCAAACTTTGAGGGAATTTTGTCTGTTTTGCCTGTGATAGCATAGTTAAAAATGCCGTTAAGATTCTGCCAATCTTTTCTCACAAGCTGAGGACGGGGATATTCCTGCAAAGGAGTTTTTGTAACTTTATCAAACCAACGAGTTTTCATCATATCATCCTTTCGGATTATTTTCATTACCTTTCTATTTTATACTAAATCAACATAAAAGTCCATAGAAAAAAGAAAAAAGCCTCGTCTTTCGACAAGGCTTTCAGCTTGGTGCGGCAACGGTTGTTGAATCCGAACTTAATATTGAATTTTCAACTTCAACCATGCGGATGGCTTCAGTGCCGTCCTTGTAGTTGAAGTTAATTACTAATCTGTCCTCAAACAAATGAACTGAATTCAGAAACAAATCTATCAGTCTTCGTTTGTGGTCTTTTCTTTTCACTCCGTACTTTTTCAGCTCTCCGAACCATTCAATTATCATTTCTTTTGTCAGCATCGGCTGTTCGATTTCTTCCTTTATTATCTGTGCAGATAATTCAGCCTTCTGCTTTTCTAATTCTTCGAGTCTGTCCTTTGTCGATGAAGTAAGTATTCCCTGCTGAATTGCATCAAGCATATTGTCAATTCCTCGTTGAATCTCAGCATATTGTTTTTTCAGCATCGGAAGTGTTGTATTTTCTTTTTTCTGTAGCTTCAATATCTCATCGGCTACTTTATCAAGCAGTTCATGGTTATGTAAAATCGTTTCAATCTGTTTTAAAACAATTTCTTCAATCCAATCCTTCTGAACAGTTTTCTTGTCGCAATCGTGCTTTTTCTTTACTCCGACACATTTGTAATAGTAATACTTTTTGTCGGTATGACTTGTACCGCTCTCCCCTACCATAAGTCTGTTACACTTACCGCAGAACAGCTTTGTTGTCAAAAGATAATCTTCATCTGCCTTATGTGTTGCAGGTGCTTTTTTCGTTTCTTCAATTCTGCGTTGAACCTTATCGAACAATTCCTGCGGTACAATTGCAGGTATTCCGTTCGGATGAACAATATCCTTGTATCTGTACTCACCTATATACTTTCGGTTATGTAACATTCGGGAAACAACATTATCACTGACTTTTTTGCCTTTGGTTGTTCTGACACCTTTCCCGTTCAGCTCTTCTGCTATTTCTTTCATTGTCTTTCCTTCAGAATAGCTTTGAAACGCTTCAAGAACCGCAGGAGCTGTTAACGGGTCAATCTGATAAAACTGATTTTTATCAATAACATATCCGATTGGAATATTACCACCGATAGACTTGCATTTCAGAGCGTTCTCTGTTCTGCCACGGATGACTTTTACTGAAAGCTCTTTAGAATAATACTCAGCCATACCTTCAAGCATTGATTCTAAAATTATTCCATTTGGGTCATCAGAGATATGCTCAGTTATTGAAATAACCTTAACACCATTCTTTTTAAGTGTGGCTTTGTATTTCGCACTATCATAACGATTTCGAGCGAAACGGTCAAGTTTCCATACGATAACAGCGTCAAATTTCTTGTTTGAACTGTCCTTAATCATCTTTTTGAAATCGGGTCTGTTATCTGTTGTTGCAGAACGGGCTCTGTCTATGTATGTACCAACAATGTTTATACCGTTCTTCTT
>JAZRME010000130.1:0-1528 GCA_045647325.1 Acutalibacteraceae bacterium
AAACGGCGCAGCGGTCAAAATTGTGCGAAGCGAAAGCGAGCAAACAATTTTGGGCACCACAAGAGGCGGCGAAGCCGAGGATGCCGGAAAATATGGTTGTTCTTATTTTTTTGCCTGAATAAAAGAAACGGACTCCGATATTCTGCAAGAAAAGCAGACGCTTGCCTGCTTTGGGCGTTGAGTACGACCGCTGCCGGTGGCAGGGGGAGGGAGTACGAAACGGCGCAGCGGTCAAAATTGTGCGAAGCGAAAGCGAGCAAACAATTTTGGGCACCGCAAGAGGCGGCGAAGCCGAGGATGCCGGGAAATACGGCTGTTCTTGTTTTTTTTGGTTGAATAAAAAGCCCGGATTCCGGTGGGTTGTAAGAGTGTATAAATTTCAGAAAAAATGAAACCCTGAATCAGGGTTTCATTCCGTTGAAGAAAGTCTTTCTTAGGGTAAGACTTTTTGATTGGCGCACTTTAAATTATGTATTATACCTTTGTTTCAGAGCTTACGCCTAAACAAATGTCATTTTCATCAAATAACAACACGATGTGGTAGCCGGTTGCAATCCATTGATATACTTTCACACCGTTTTTAACAGCTACTGAGCTGGGAGCTCTGCATGCTGCCTGAATTTCACTTAATGTTCTGCTTTTTAATGTTCCTAATTTTACAAATTTCTGCTGTAAAACTGTGCCGGGGCTTTAACGATAACTTTAGTGATAAAATACCATAAAATACCGCCAACAACAGGAAGTGGCATTACTGTGAATTACAGTGCTGTTATTTTGTCGGGTTTGTAACTGAAAACAGAAAAAATACTAACTTGTATCTGATCGTTCTCTTTGTGCATAAAAATCAGCCGACAGGATTAACTGTCAGCTGAAGCAATTTTATAATTCGTATATACCTGAGTTGAGAACAACGATTTCTTTGTCACGGAATCTGAAATATTTATTTACAGGCTCATTGAATTCAAGATAGTCTGTGACATTGAGAGTGTCAATATCAATCTTTCTGATTTCACAGGACGCCTGATTGCAGACAAATAATCCATCCGTATAGTAAGATACAGAGATAGGTATGTTGAAAGCTGTATTGCTGTCTCCGCCGATTCTCATAATTATCTTCTGTGCTGAAATTGAATATCTGATGACTGCGTTTCTCTGTGGAACAACACACCATATACTGTTGCCGTCAAATGCTGCATCTCTTGCAGGTGCATTATTGTAATACAGATCACCGGTTTTCACAATCTTACCGTTGTTATCAAAATGTCCCATTTCACCGTTTGGGTAGATGACTATAGTGTGATGATTCGGAAGCTTTACGGTATCACAGGTAATGAAATCGCCCAATTTAGCGGAAACCTGTTCATATGCCATACCGAATTTATTAAGCAGATAAACACTTTTTGTAACAGATGTAATATCACCGGTCAAAGCATCATAGCTGAAAAACGATACCTTGTTTGTTCCGTCAGGCAAAGCGTCACGTTTTACAAAAATCAGACCCTTTGAAAACGGGACAATGTCGATGACA
>JAZRME010000131.1:0-3079 GCA_045647325.1 Acutalibacteraceae bacterium
GACCCGTTTAACAGAGGCTGTTACCCCTGGGGTGATGAAAACGGCGACCTTATTGAGTTTTATCGTAATCTCGGAAAAGTAAGACGCGAAAATGACCAATTCAGACAATCTGATTGCAAAATTTTATCTGCCGTGATGGGCTGCGTTGCTTATTCAAGAGATGAAATCACCGTTATCTCAAACAGCAACAATCATCCTATAAGATATTTTTTGCCTGAAGACAGACACGGCAGCTACATCATTTTTGGTGACGGTCAGTGCGACGGGCTCTCTGTCAGCATGGCAGGTAACTCATCAATAATTTTAAAAAGGTAAAGTGAACTTATGAGCAAAAAAGATGAACGACTTTTTAACCCTGTAAGAGTGCAGAGCAAAGGAAGATGGAAACTCTTTCTTCTTGGCTTTGTTGCCTTTATTGTTGTTTTTGGCAGCACAACTCTTGTTTATTTATCCTCAAAGGTTGACTCATTCAGCCTCGACAGAATAATGAACATTTTTGAAAAAGATTTTCAGGAGGAATCTGCTTTCTCGGGCAAAGAGGGTGAGGCAACAATCCTTTTTACAAGTATTTCTTCGGGTGACACCGTTGAATCAGGCAAAAAAGAGATGTATTTTCTTGTTTTAGCCAAGGTTGACGCCTCTGACGGTGAAATCAGAATATGTCCCCTGCCGGTTAAAGACAGTTATATTCAAAGCTTTGAATCAGGCGGAGAAAACGAAGTTGTCAACGCAGTAAGCAACGACTATAACATCAAAATTGACAGATTTGTTGCTTCAAACGAAAACACCTTTGCTCTTGCTATAAATTATATGGACGGTCTGGAATATACCGTTGAAAAGAGAATTGAATACAGAACTGATGACCTGACACTTATTCTCACCCCGGGCAGACAGACAATCAAAGGTGAATCCCTTTTAAAATATCTCAAATATTTTAAGCAAGAGGGTCTTGAAGGTCAGGCTGATCTGTTTTGCGCTATGGTCAACAATTATTTTGTTGAAGAAAATATGCAGGACCCTATGAAAATATATAAAGGTGTTTTAGGTGAACTTAACGGAAACAGCAACATCTCTTTTGTTGACACCGCCGATAATCTGGATGTTATCAGCATCATCGCTTCAAAAGAAGATATGAAAGCTGTTGCTGTAAAAACCATTGACGAACTCAGGAAATAAAAAATGAAAAAATTTTTATGCTTTGTGGCATCCCTTGTTGTGATTGCCGTTATTGTCAGTAATAAAACAGAAATTCTTCAGGCTGTTGACGATGTCTTCGGCTCTGAAACTGTTGTTGACTGGGAAGTCTTTTCAACTCAGGAAAGTCAACACGGTTCAGCTTATAAAAATCATTTTTCTTCACTTAATGACAATCAGAAAAAAGCATACAACCATATTCTTGATGAAATTTTTTCAGCTGAATACCATTACCCCGAGATGATTGAGGTTCCATATATGTCGGGGGAACAGCTCACCGAGGTTGTCGAGGCTGTCAATTATGATAACCCTACAGTTATGTGTATCGGCAGGGATAACACAATCATCACAACGGGTGATCTCTGTTATCTTAAACCCAATTATACTATGAGCCCCTCTGAGCAAAGGGTAAAAACCAACACCCTCAACAATATCGCTGACTCAATTTTAGCTACGATTCCTCAGGAAGCTGACCAATTCAAAACCGAGCTTTATATTCATGATTATATTGTGAATAACTGCACCTATGACAAAGAGGTTGCGCTGTCATCATCAACACCTTACAGCTGCCTTGTTGATAAGCTGTCTGCCTGTGAAGGATATTCAAAAGCAACAAAATTCCTTCTTGAAAAAGCAGGTATTGAGGCATACACCGTTTCGGGCAAGGTGACCACTAACGAAAAAACCGAAGGTCATATGTGGAATATCGTCAGAATTGACGGCAGCTATTATCATCTTGATGTCACATGGGATGACCCCACCAACCCTGACGGTAAAGAATGCCTTTCTCATCTTTTTGTAAATCTGAGCGATAAAGATATCGGCACCGACCATTTTGATTACCAACAGTTTTTTGACTGCTCTGACAACCGGGCCAATTATTTTGTCAGACAAAATCTGTTTTTTGAAAACCTTGATAAAAAAACAAACAACCGTCTTAAAAAGCTTATTTCTTCTTGCGAGGGTTCACATCTTGAAATTCGCTTCGCTGACAAAAAAAGTTATGATTCGGCATTCAAAGCCCTTATAACTGACGGAAAAATTTATTCCCTTATTGACTCTGCTAACAAAACCTATGGCAGCAATATAAGCACAAAATCTGTCAGCTATATTGAAAATCAGGATCGTAACTGTATTGACCTTTATTTTATTTGACAAAAATGTTAAGTGATAATATAATACATAATAGTGCATTGTTTTGAGAGGAGACTCTTTATGAAAAAAAATAAAAATGCGTCACCCGATACAACCCCTAAAAAAGATTATCAGCAGGAGTTTGACCCTGATGTTAAACAAAGCAATAACGGCAAAAAGGTTGTTATAGGCATCTCAATCTTTATAGCTGTGTTTTTCCTTGCCCTTCTTGTGTGGTACATAAGTGACAACAGTGTTAAAGAAGTAACCTATGATGTTGAGGGCGAAACTGCAGCCGCTGTTATTCAACAAGGTGAAGCCAGCAGCGATGAGGTTATTGAAGTCAAAGAATCACTTCTTGACCTTACAGGTGAAACAGTTGACATCACCGTTCCTCTCGCTTATTATCAGGGCGAGGTTCCCGCTGACACCCTTGATGAATCTCAACTTGCCAACGGCTATGTCAGCGTTAAAAAAGATGATGTCAATGTGATTTACACTGTCAGAACTGCTTTTTATCCGTCAATAATTGATAATCTTTATGCGTATTATGACACACTTGCCGATAATTACGAAAAGAAAAACGGTGTTCAGCTTGTCAGCAGCAACAAAAGCGGTAACCTGTTTACCATAACTGTTGAAAAATCCGGCTACAAAGCTAACTCACATTATGATACACTTGAAGATTTATATTATAACGCTGCAATTTATCAGAGCTATTTAGGTGTTGTCAACCCGACAGTTGATTTTC
>JAZRME010000132.1:0-2225 GCA_045647325.1 Acutalibacteraceae bacterium
CCTTGGCTCACAGAACGACATGGCTACGATCCGACTTACTCGGTGCAGGTTTTCGAGACTTGTAGCTGATTTGATTAAAATACCGTGTTCGGCTGCCTTGCCTGTTCCCACCATAATTGCTACCGGGGTAGCCAGACCCAAGGCGCACGGGCAGGATATAACAAGAACAGAAATGGCGCAGTTAAGAGCAAATCCGGAATCCTTGCCTGTCAGCAACCACACAATTGCCGTGATGATTGAAACTGATATAACAATCGGCACAAAAATACCGCTGATTTTATCTGCGAGTCTTGCTATTGGTGCTTTTGAATTACCGGCATCTTCGACCATTTTTATAATCTGAGCCAGTGTGGTTTCATCGCCCACTTTTGACGCTCTGAATCTGAAAGAGCCGTTTTTGTTAATCGTTGCCGATATTACGCTGTCGCCCGTTTGTTTTTCTACAGGAATGCTTTCGCCTGTGATTGCCGATTGATCAATAAAGCCGTTACCGCTGACGATGACCCCGTCAACAGGAATACTCTCACCGGGCCTTATGATAACAATATCATCAACGGCAATCTGATCAGTTTTAATAAGCTCTTCTTTGCCGTTTCTGATAACTGTTGCTGTTTTAGGCGCAAGATTAATTAGTTTTTCAAGAGCAAGAGAAGTTTTAGCTTTTGAACGGGCCTCAAGATATTTTCCGACTGTCACGAGGGTGACTATCATAGCGCTTGACTCAAAATAAAGCGAGTGAGCGAACTCTTCAGCAGAATGGTGACCTGATACGCTCAGGGAATAAATCATCCGATAAATTGCAAAAATTCCGTAAATCAGCGAAGCTCCCGAACCGATTGCCACAAGTGAGTCCATATTGGGAACTTTTTTTATCAGTGATCTGAATCCTGAAACAAAAAACTTTTTGTTAATTATTAAAATGGGCACGGTAATCAGCAATTGAGTGAACGCTGATAAAAGCTCAATTTTAAAAAAAGAGGGGAGAGGGATGCCGAGCATATCACCCATAGCAATATACATTAACGGCAATAATAATATTAAAGAAAAAATCAGTCGCTTTTTCATTGATTGCGTTTCAGTTTTTTCTTCTTCCTTTTTGTTTGTCCATTTGTTTTTGAGCTTTGAATTTTTATTTTCAGATTCAACGGTTGCTCCGTATCCGATTGATTTAACAGCGTTGGCTATGTCGTTCGCAGACGTTTTATTTTCATCAAAATCAACAGCCATACTACCGCTCAGGAGATTGACATTGACATTGTTTACTCCGTCAATTTTATTCACAGCTTTGGTAACATTAACCTGACAGGCTGCGCAAGTCATTCCTGTAACGGAAAATTTTTCATTTTTCATATTTGCCTCACTTCAGCTTTTTTATAAGCTCAATTGTTTCATCGATAATTGACTCGTTATTATTTTTAATCTCTTGTGTAACGCATGTTTCAAGATGATCCTGTAAAATAATATAGCCGAAATTTTGTAATGCACTTTCAACAGCAGACACCTGAATGAGGATGTCACCGCAATATCTGTTGTTTTCAATCATATTTTTAATTCCGCCAAGTTGACCGATCATACGGTTGAGTCTGTTTAAAAGAAGCTTTTGTGTTTTTTCATCACGAGGGGTAGCTTTTACTTTGCAACTGCACTTATTCATATTATCACCTCATTGAATTATATACCTATAGGGGGTATATGTCAATATAAAAAAAGAGGCAATCATAACGATTGCCTCAGCTTAAAAAATTAAGCAAAAAGTGAGCTGATTGTATCAATCAAAGAGTTGAATGTATCAACGATAACTGTGAAGTCGATGCCTTCAACGATAACTGAGAAATCAGCGATAAGTGCTTCCCAATCCATTGTTGAGAAATACTCGCTAAGTGAGTCAAACAAAGTTGTAATAGCTTCCATTGTCAATCTTCCCCTTTCGTAATGATGATTAATTTTACCACCATAAAATGTAAAAAGCAATACCTAAAATTAAAAAAATTAAAAATCAGAAAAATATTTTCAATAAACTATTGACAAAAACGATTGAATTTGATAAACTAATAAAGCTGTTTGAGAAGGACCATTAGCTCAGTTGGTTAGAGCAACCGGCTCATAACCGGTCGGTCCGGGGTTCGAGTCCCTGATGGTCCACCAAAAGAATATAGGGGTATAGCTCAGTTGGTAGAGCAGCGGTCTCCAAAACCGCGTGCCGAGGGTTCAAGTCCTTCTGCCCC
>JAZRME010000133.1:0-1834 GCA_045647325.1 Acutalibacteraceae bacterium
AAAGATAAGTAAGAATGTCGGCAACTGAAAGAGAGCCGCCTGGATGACCTGATTTGGCGTTATAAACGCCTTCAATAATACCCATTCGTACTTTGCACGCTTTGATTTGTAACTGTTTTTTAATATTTGCGTCCAAAATAACACCTCCGGTTAGTTTGTTAAGTCATTTTTTAAGAGTTTTCACAAAAGATGTGAAATATTCAGGCAATTCAGCCTGAAGCTCTATATATCTGTCATCACGGGGATGATTGAAGCCAATCATCCCTGCGTGAAGGCATTGACCGT
Source organism: Acutalibacteraceae bacterium (assembly GCA_045647325.1). GTDB lineage: Bacteria > Bacillota > Clostridia > Oscillospirales > Acutalibacteraceae > CAG-488. The sequence continues at coordinate 286 of JAZRME010000133.1, forward strand.
TTAATTTTGTTACGGCATTTTTACTTGGCCCGTAAACGGGGTCACCAGCCACAGGGTGACCGATGTGAGCCATATGAACTCTTATCTGATGAGTTCTGCCTGTTTCAAGGGTGACTCTCAACATAGTAAAATTACCGAATCTTTCAATAACCTCATATCGGCTCAGTGCGTTACGCGAATTTTTATCGGTGACACACATTTTTTTTCTGTCTTTAGGGCTTCTGCCGATAGGGGCATCAATTACACCTGTATCATCTTTTATGTTGCCGTGAACAACAGTCATATATCTGCGGGTGAAGGAATGTTCCTTAATCTGCGCAGCAAGTTTTTCGTGAGCGAAGTCATTTTTGGCAACAATAAGAAGTCCGCTGGTGTCTTTGTCAATTCTGTGAACGATGCCCGGTCGGATAACTCCGTTAATGCCTGATAATCTGCCTTCACAATGATAGAGCAGAGCGTTGACGAGAGTTGAGTCATAGTTACCGGGGGCAGGGTGAACAACCATACCTCTCGGCTTGTTGACAACCAGCAGGTCATCGTCTTCGTAAATGATGTCAATAGGAATATTCTGAGCTTCTATGCTCAGCTCTTTTAACTCAGGGGGAGTAAAAACAACAACATCGCCCCCGCAAAGTTTATAGCTTTTACCCACAGCCTTGCCGTTAACAAGAACAGCCTTGTCTTCAATAACAGACTGAATGTGGGAACGGGTGAAACCTTCTGCCACAAGGCTCAGGGCTTTGTCAATTCTCATACCGATGAGTTCATCTTCGGCGGTGAAAATTATTTCATCCAACATTATCACCCTTGCTTTTTTTAAGTTTGTAATCTTTGTAAATATCAAAAATCATATATCCCATAAGCAAAAATGCTCCGCAGGTGACAAGAATATCAGCAAAGTTGAAAACGGGGAAATCAATAAATTCCACACATATAAAATCAACAACATAGCCACGGAAAACCCTATCAATAAGGTTGCCCAGACCACCTGATATAATCATAACTGCTGTTACAAGCAAAAACTTATGATTGATTTTTTTGAGTATTATTGCAACAATACCTGCAAGAATTATTATGCCCGTAATTATTGACAATAATGTTGTTTTATCTGAAAATGAGCCGAATGCGGCACCGGTGTTTCTGACATACTCCCAGTGAAGAAAACCGTCGATAAACGGAATTTCTTCAACAGGGCGCAGATCTTTTTCGATAAAAAACTTAATAACCTGATCAATAACCGATAACACAGCTATTGATAAAAGACTGATTACAACCGACATTATCTCTTGAAAAAGCCCTTGAGCTTTGAGCCGAAATTGTCGTCATCATCATCGTCGTCGTCATCGTCATCATCGTAAAATTCGTCATCTTCATCGTCATCATAAAACTCATCATCTTCGTCGTCGTCAGCAACGCCGAATTTGATTGAGTTGAGATCAAATTTGATGCCGTCATCTTCGCCGTAACCGTCATCAACTTTTTTGACAGAAACTTCAGGCTTAACATCAACAACAGTTTCTTCTTCGTCTTCATCTTCATCTTCATCTTC
>JAZRME010000134.1:0-2809 GCA_045647325.1 Acutalibacteraceae bacterium
TTCCTCTCACAGATTGGGCTGATTACGATGACACCTCCACATTCTGTGATCATAAAACATGTATAATGAAAACTACGTTCATCCCTAAAAAGCCCTCAGCCGGTCAGGTAGCTTATCTTGATCTGAGATTGCCACGCAACTGCGAAGCTTTTGTTTCAATTGACGGTGTGCGTTATGCCGGTGTTGATAACGGTGAGCAGCGTTGCAAGGTTTATCTTGAAGACTCAATGTATGACAGAGAAATCGCTGTAGAGCTTGAAATTTATGTCTGCACTTTTTGTGAAGCCGAGAGAATCATTAAGCCCGTTGACAATCCTCAGTATGTTATAGCTGATAAAGCTCTCGCTGACTTTTCATACACTATGGATTTTGTGCGTGACCTCATCGGCTACATAAAAAATGATTATACCAAAGCCAAGGTCAACACTTTGTTTGAAAACACTATCCGTAAGAGTGACATCTCTCTTGAAGGCGATAAATTCCGTGAAAATGTTATTGAAATTCACAAAGAATTACTTGACGGATTAAAAGAACTGAAGCTTCAGGAAGACGATTGTGTTGTTGACTGTGTGGCTTCAACTCATATTGATGTAGCGTGGCTCTGGCGTTTTAAAGACACCATTCGCAAATCAGGCCGTTCTGCGCTCAATCAGCTCCGCCTTATGGACAGATATGACGAGTTTGAGTTTTCTCTTTCTCAGCCGTCGGTTTACAATTATATAAAGGAAGTTTATCCCGATATTTTTGAGCAGATCCGTCAGCGTGTAAAAGAAAACAAATGGCGCCTCATCGGACCTATGTGGGTTGAATCTGACCTTAACATTTCAGGCGCAGAAGCTCTTGTAAGAGAATTTATTTACGGCCATCAGTTTTTCAAAAAAGAATTCGGCAAAACAAGTGACGTCTGCTGGATTCCCGACTCATTCGGATTCCCTGCTTCACTTCCGCAGATTTTTACAAAATGCGGTATGAAGAGCTTTTACACCACAAAAGTCCGTTGGCAAAATGCAAATGAATTCCCCTATAACGCTTTTGTATGGGAAGGCATTGACGGCAGCAACCTTTATGCATCTGTTCCCATAACAAGAGATTGCTATAACAACTCTATTGACTGCGAAAACATCCGCCTTGTTTCTGACAGACTTCAGCAAAGAGAAACCTGGGATCATGTTCTTATGTCATACGGCTACGGTGACGGCGGCGGCGGTGTAACTGATGAAATGCTTAAAAATTATCATCTTTTACAAAACGCTCCCGGTATGCCCAAAGTAAAACTCAACAGAGCTGAAGACTATTTTGTTGCTCTTGACAAAAAGCGCAGCAACCTTCCTGTATGGAAAGGTGAGCTTTGCGTTGAGACTCATCAGGGAACCTACACAACTATCGCTGATGTAAAACGCAACAACCGTTATATTGAAATGGCTTTCCGCCGTCTTGATCTACTTTCTGTTCTCGCTGCTCTTAAGGGCAAAGATGCCGGTTATGATGAAACTGTTAAACATTGGAAAGACCTTTTGCTCTGCCAATTCCACGACGTTCTCCCCGGCAGCTCAATCGACACCGTTTATGATGACGCAGAAAAAATTTACAAAGACCTTTTTGCTTTCGCTGATAAAAAAGAAAAACAGCTTATCGCTGACACTCTTTATAACAAGGCTGATGAAAAGCTCACTGTTTATAACCCCAACTCATTTATCGGCAGCGCTTATATAAAAGTTGATAACAAATTCAAAGGCTTTGCCCTCACTGACGGAGTCAACACCTCTGATGTTATCACAGACGCTGACGGCAATTGTGTTTTTTATGTCAGAGATCTCCCCGGTTTCGCAACAAGAACATATACAAAAGTTTCAGCTGTCAACAGCAGTAGCGCAATCTCAGCTGACCAAAAAGATAAAAAAGTTGATATTGAAACTCCTTTCTTCACTTTCGCTATCAACTGTGACGGCACCCTCAGCAATTTTTATGACAAACGAGCTGACAGATCTGTCGGTGATAATCTTAACAACATTGTCACTTATAAAGACGGCCCTGAGCACGAAGATGCATGGAATATCGACAAAGAGTATAAGCTGCGCCCCGTTGATATGAATTGGGAAAATTCAATCGACCTTGTTGATATAAACAACGAAAGAGTTACTGTAAGAGTAACAAAGAAGCACGGCAACACTGTTCTCACGCAGGATATTATTGCATACGCAAACATCCCGAGAGTTGATATTGTGTCACATATTGACTGGCAGGAAAAATATAAAATTCTTCAGGCATCATTCCCTGTTAACGTTGTTTCAACTCAGGCAAGTTATGAAATCGCTTACGGTATCACCAAGCGCAACACCCACTCAAACACACCGGCTGAAAAATGGAAGCACGAATACGCCGCCCACAGATTCACCGATTTGTCTGATGACGCTTACGGTGTTACAATTATCAATGATTGCAAATACGGTCATAACGTTATTGATAATGATATGATTATGACTTTGTTGCGCAACACCGACAGCCCCTCGCGTTTCCGTGACACAGGTGAGCACGATTTTGCATATTCAATTTATCCTCATATCGGAGGCTTATCTGCCGGCAGAGTTGCTCAGGAAGCATATCTTTTCAATTCTCCTTTTGTTGTGTTTGAAGGCGAAAGTAATGAAAAGCCTGTTGTTACTCTTTCAAATGAAGGTCTTATCGTTGATTGTATCAAGCCTGCTGAAGACGGCAACGGATATATTATCCGTGTTTATGAGCCCTATGGTGTGCCCGGCAAAACAACCCTGAAAGTTGCTGACGGACTTAAAATCACCGAAGTTTCACC
>JAZRME010000135.1:0-11101 GCA_045647325.1 Acutalibacteraceae bacterium
CTGCTTTTGATTTTTTATCTAAGCTATATGCCGAAAAGTCAATCCAATGCTTCTTTCTGGAAGCAATATTATCGTTTGACGCAATTTTTATCGTGGGCACAGCAGCACCAAGGGGTGTTCCCCTGCCCGTTGTGAATAAAATAAGATGACAACCCACAGCTGAAAGATTTGTGATTGAAACAATATCATTACCCGGTCCGTTAAGAAGATTTAATCCCTTTTTGGTAACGGTGTCACCATAATCAAGAACATCGGTAACAGGAGCCGTTCCGCCTTTCTGAACACATCCGAGAGATTTTTCCTCAAGGGTGGTTATTCCTCCGTCTTTATTGCCCGGTGACGGATTTTCAGAAACAGGCTGACCGTGATTTTTGAAGTATTGTTTAAAATTGTTGATAAGTCTTACGCTTTTATCAAAAACATCTTTGTTTATGCAGCGATCAAACAAGACCGTTTCTGCGCCGAACATCTCAGGCACCTCTGTTAAAACAGCCGTGCCACCCATAGCGCAGATTTTATCGGTCACCATACCCACAACTGCGTTGGCAGTAATGCCCGAAAAGCCGTCAGAGCCACCGCATTTAAGGCCGACTCTGAGCCTTGACACATCCACAGGCTGACGCTTATCGTGTGAAGCTGTTGACTTCATCTTTTCAATAAGCTCAATACCATTTTCAAGCTCGTTTTCACAATCCTGAACATTGAGGAACTTTATTCTCTCGTCATTCCATTCACCGAGAATTTTTTTCATCTCAGAAATGTTGTTGTTTTCGCACCCGAGGCCGAGCACAAGCACACCCCCGGCATTGGGATGATTGATAAGCCCTTTGAGAATAAGCTGAGTTATTTTATGGTCATCACCGAGCTGACTACAGCCGTAAGGGTGAGTGAAGCATATTGCCCCTGTTTTTTGGCTCAGCTGCTTTGCTATAGAGTTTACGCAACCGACAGTCGGAATAATCCATATATCGTTTCTTATTCCTATATCACCATTCTGACGGACATAGGCATTTATTTTAAAAGGTGTCTCCGGTACAAGAGGGACAAAATCGGGATTATATTCATAAGAAAGAATATCGCCTAATCCGGTTTTCATATTATGAGAATGAACCGATTCCCCCTGAGCGATGTTTTCGGTTGCGCAGCCTATGGGATAACCGTATTTTATAATATCAGCGCCTTTATCTATGTCACAAAGAGCAATTTTATGCCCTGTTTCAAGATTGACACAAACATTATCTTTTTCGTTTATTCTGTGAGTATCCATTTCATTGTTTCCTTTGCATCGGAGGTTGAAATTTTGTTGTAATATGATGTAACTGTTTCTGTCATATCTGAAAGATCATTCTGCCATAAAGATGTGTTTTTAAGAATATCTTCAATGCTTTGGTTTTTCATAATATCAATCACCTGCGCTGAATCTTCAGGAGTATCGTTTTTATAAAAATAAATCAGATAAGCAAGTGACAGAGTAAGGTATCTGGGATAAAAACCGTTCTGCATTTTAAATTCAAGAATTGTCGGCAAAACTCTGACCGAAAATTTGCTCACAGAATTAAGAGCAATCGAGCGCCATTTATGAGCAATAAACGGGTTTCTGAATCTGTCTGAAACACTGTCGGCAAACGCAAGGCTTTTTTCATTTTCGCCTATTGTTTTGAGAATTTCACGCTTCATACATCTGTCAAGAAACTCCGCAGTAACAGGGTTATTCATAGCCTCACCGACAGTTTCAATACCTGATAACAAAGCTCCGGCAACAAGTGAAGTATGAGCGCCGTTAAGAATTCTGACCTTTATTTTTTTATAGGGGTCTGCATTGTCAGTCCACACAACATTGAACCCTGCTTTTTTAAGAGGAAGTTCGTTTTCGAAATCGCCTTCAATAACCCAGAGGTGAAAAATCTCTGCAGTGTCAAGAAACTTGTCATCAGGATAAAGATCAGCTGTTTCATCATCAGGGTAGCCTGTAACAATTCTGTCAACAAGGGTATTGGCAAAAGTGTTTTTTTCAATTATCCATTTTTTAAATTCATCTTCGAGATTCCAATAATCTGCATATTTCAAAACACAGTTTTTCAGTTCCTCACCATTGTGGTCAATAAGCTCACAAGGAAGAAAAACAAAACCGTCAAAACCGTTTTTATATCTTTTATAAAGAAGCTGTGTAACCTTGGCAGGAAATCCCTTGCAGGGTTTATCGTCAAAACGGCAGATTTCATCAAAACAGATACCGGCTTCGGTTGTGTTTGACACAACAAAACGAAAGTCGGGATTATCGGCAAGAGCCATATATTCATCAAAGTTTTTATATGGGTCTATACATCTTGAAATCGACTCAATAAAATGATGTTCCTGTCTGACTTCTCCGTTTTCAACACCTCTCAAACAGAGGTTGTATTTGCAATTTTGTTCATTGAGCAAAGCGCATCTGCCCCCTGCCCTCGGCTGAACAACAACAGCCTTGCCGTCATAAAGACCGTTTTTATTTAAAACATCGAGAAAATAATCAAAAAAACCACGCAAAAAATTGCCTTCACCAAATTGAATTACAGTCTCTTTCATAATCAGTCACCTATTTTTATAAGTAATTTTGCAAGTGTACCGTCATTGTTTGCCAAAGCTCTGAAAGCGTCAATAGCGTTATTCATATCATAAACACCGCTGACCATTTTCATAACATCAGCTTTTTTATCAGCCACGATATCAATGTTATTGATAAAATCAGCTTTAAGAGCATTACGGCTGCCGTGAATATTAAGCTCTTTTTTAAGAATTATTGAGTGGTTGAAGTTTGTTTCACGCTTACCGTTACCGATAAGAATAATATCAGCTGCAAATGCAGCGTTTTCGATACAACCCAAAAATGTTTCCGGTGCACCACAAGCCTCAATACAAACATCAAAGCCGTTACCGTCAGTAAAATCATTTGTAAATTCTTCAAGGGATTGCTTTTTTGTGTTAACAACAGCATCTGCTCCGTATTCACTTGCAAGAGCAAGTCTGTTATCAAGAATATCGGCAACAACAATTTTGTTGCATTTTTGCTTCGCAGCAAGAAGGGCAAAAAGTCCTATGGGACCTGCACCGATTATAAGCACATTATCTGTAGGTCTGATTGTTGCTCTTGACACAGCGTGCTGTGAAATAGAAAACGGTTCAATAAGAGCCAATTCCTGCGCTGAAAGACCTTTGCCGTCATAAATCCGTTCAACAGGCATTGAGATATATTCACAGAAAGCTCCGTCACGCTGAACACCCATAGTCTGATTATCTGTGCAGCAATTCACAAAACCTCTCTCACAACTATAGCATGAACCACAATTGAAATACGGGTTGCAAGTCACAACATCGCCCACACTGAGACCTCTGTCATTCTGAGGAATTGACACGATTTCAGCTGAAAATTCGTGACCCGGTATTCTGGGATAGGTAGTAAAAGGCTGATTACCTGTGAACGAAGCCACATCAGCGCCACAGATACCTACATATCTGACTTTCAGTAAAGCCTCACCGTCTTTAACCTCAGGCATAGGAATTTCTCTGATCTCTATTTCATTTGGATTTGGTATAACAATCACTTTCATTTTATTTATCCTCTTCAATATATTTTGCGTTCCAGATTACACCCGTTTTAAGAGGTGCACCTTTACAGAAAATTTTATTTTCATAAGCATCAAGCGGGTCAGCAATAAACTCATCTTTATCAATCAGCTCAACAACCTCATCATACCTGCTGTCAACAAGAACATCAATAGCTTTTTCCATATGCTCCTGACGGAAATTGATCGAAGCAAAAATCAGATGATTTTCAAAGCCGAAAGGCATCGTATCATAAGACACAACCGGACCTAAAGAGAAGCTGTTATAAACACCGTTGCAACCGAGAACCTTATGTTCAAAAGCAACCCTGTGTTCCACAGATGAGCCGCTTGTACCTACAAACATTGTTGCTCTGCCGCCGATTTTTTCTATAATTTTTTCAGCTGCTTCTTTCTCTGACAAACCTGCTGAGCAAAGATAATCAGCCCCTGCTATTTCTTTTGAAAAAACAACTTTTTTGCAATTTTCGTCACTTCTGCCTACAAAAAGAATTTCAGCGTCAGGGTGATGTCTTCTGATCTGATCAGCGATAAAAAGACCTGTCATACCAAGACCGAAAACAACTGTTCTTTTAAAAATATTTTCTTTAGCCAAAGCTCTTGCTTCGGTTTCTGAACACTTGTTCCTTGCCATTTCAACACGGAAATTTTGCGCTTCACCCAAATCTTCCATTCTTTCAAGCTGAAAAATTGCACAAGCATAAGGGTCAGCAAAAGAAAGCTTTTTGGCAACAGACAAAGGCAACTTACTAAGATTGCTATATTCAGACGGAAGTTCAAGCAACATATCAGGATTAAAATAGTTTTTATCACAAAAAAGACCGTCGGCTTTGTCGCAGCCGTATTCAAAATAAGTTTCATCTTCTGTATAACGGGTGGGGTCATAACTGTCACCGCCACGGATAAGCACAATAGCAAACCGATTTTTATCAGGAACCCACACAACACCTTCGTGGCCGTTTATAAGACGGTTTTGCCCTTGAGGAAATTTTGCAGAAAGCTTATTATCTCTGCCCATTTTCATCAGTTCAAAATCTGTTCCGCAAAAGCCCTGAAAAACAGGATAAGCCTCAACGCCCTGAAGCAAGGGTTCACCTCTGAGCCTTTGTCTTTCAGGATTTATCAGATTAATTTCGCCGTATTTTATAGGCTGACTTTTATCATTTTGAAAAAAAGTTCCGTAAGTTTTCATATAAATCATCCTATCTCTATTTTAAAGCATATAGGTAAATCGTTTTTAAATTCAGTTTCAAGATTTATTTTAAGGGCTTCCTCGTCTCTGATAAACTTTACTTTTTCTTCGCTGCCGAGAAGCTCTATATTTTCAATGAGATAATCATGGCTGGTATGTTTTTTCAGAGTTCTGATGCTCACTGATTTTGACGGTCTCATCTGAAAAGCATAAAGGAAACCGTTTTTATAAGTAAATCTGAAATCGTTTGTTGTGAAATTCTTCTCGTCACCGTCCTGGAAAAATCCGTCTTTGGCATTTACTTCACCTTCACCGAACTTTTTCCAGAATGTTGTACCGTAAATTCCCTCACCGTTGATTTTAAGCCACTCACCTATATCAAGCAACACTTTGGTTTCTTCCTCAGTGATTGTGCCGTCAGCTTTCGGGCCGACATTTATAAGCAGATTTCCGTTTTTTGAAACAATATCAACAAGATCGCATATAACCTGACGTGAGCTTTTATATTCATTATCAGCTCTGTATCCCCAGGAGCATTTGCCTATGGCTGTATCTGTCTGCCAATAAATAGGAGATATGTCTGTAAGGGCTCCCCTTTCAACATCAAAGGTTGCAACATTCGGAGGAAACGCCTCATGCTTATAGTTAATTGTAACTTCCTTACCCCACTCTTCAGCCCGATTATAGTAATAAGCTGCAAGTTTTTTAAGATAAGGCTTAAAGGAATGATTATGAATCCACCAATCAAAATAAAGAACTGAAGGCTGATATTTATCAATTAATTCACAGGTGCGCACAAGCCAATCTTCAAGCCACTCTTTACTCGCACCGGTTGAATAAGTATCAGCTGTTGTTATATGTATTATTTCAGGGTCAAACTCTTCGCTGTAAACAGCGGGGCCGTAAAAATCACGGTAATTATCATCATTGACATCGCTGTCACAAAGACGCCCCGGATTCATAAAGAAATAATGCTCAGCTCTGTGAGTTGATGCGCAAAACACAACGCCCTGCTTTTCACACTCAGCTTTAAGCTCGGCAACAACATCCCGGCAAGGACCCATTTCTTTGGCGTTCCAACGGTTAAACTCTGTTTCATACATAGCAAAGCCGTCATGGTGCTCCGCAACAGGCATAACATATTTCATACCTGCTTTTTTAAAAAGAGATATCCATTTTTCGACATCAAAATTTTCGGCTTTGAACATAGGTATAAAATCTTTATATCCAAATGTTTTCTGATCACCGTAAGTTTTTTTATGGTGTTCAAACTCACGGACGTTTTTATCATACATCCCTCTTGAATACCATTCATTTCCGAAAGCAGGAACAGCGTAAACACCCCAATGAATAAAAACACCTAATTTGTCGTGCATATACCACTCCGGCACTTTGTGGCGTGACAGAGAGGCCCAATCGGCTTTATATTTGCCGTTACTGTTAACTTCATCAATCAATTCAAGATATTGTTGCGTAGTCATAATCAACACCCCTTACGGAGTTTATAATATCATATTAAAATAAAAAAAACAATAAAAATAACGGCTTACAAATCAATGTAAGCCGTAAATTTTAAAAGTTTAAAAGATGGGTCATACCTAAAATATAGACAACAACAGCAATACCGAATATAGCAAGTAAGCCCCATACAATATCTCTGATAACTTCTTTTTCGTCAGCACCCATTATATAGCGAAGCACGGAGAAAAAGTTTTTGCCGAACAAGTCAAAATAACCGATTGTGTAAGTGGTGAAGCTTGACGGATCTTTCTCGTCAATTTCAAACACACGCACACCTCTGGAAATCTCATTACCGTAGCTTCTGAAAGATGCACCGGGAGACTGAATGATGTTAACACCGTCAATCTCACTTGTAAAGCAGTTGATATGGTCGTGACCAAAAACAAGAGCGCAGACATCGCCCTTTTCACGCAAAGCATCAAGCTGACCAAAATCATCTGTTGTAGTTTCAGCGTATTCAAAAGCATAACCGTTGGCACGGGTTGTATCAAGCTTATAATATTTTTTGTCGTGACCGTTAAACACAGCGCACTTATCATCTTTATCACATTCAACAAAAAGGTCTTTTGTCTGAGGCACCGGAATGTGCTGGAACATAAGTGACATTACGGGTTCGCCGCCATTTGCCTGACGAAGCTCATCGCTCTTGCGTTTATACCATTCAACAGCTTCTTTTTTTACATATTCAAAGCCGTTGCCGTTGCCGTCATCTTTACCTGCTGAATCCATAAGCCAGAGATTATAGACGACCTTTTCACCCTTGCTGTCATAAATGGGAACATTATATGTATCGCAATCAAGCTGAGGCTCATCAGAGTTAAGACCGAAGAAATATTCATAATCTTTGTAGCAATCAGCTTGTTCTTGTTTAGTAAGAGCGTTGCGATCATCGTGATTGCCATAAACCATACAGAAAGGAATTTTGCGCTTTTCAACAGGCTTGAGAATGTGAGACAAAGCCTTTTTAATGCGCTTTTCTGTTACGGACTTCTTTTTGTTTTTAAGCGGCCCTATTATGGCGTCATCAATATGGTTACCGAGAATATTATCACCGGTGAACACAATCAGATCGGGTTTTACCTTATCATAGGCAGCGTTGAGCATTTTAACCATAACGCTGCGGACAATGTGCATATCCTGCGGGTCACTGACCTGCATAATTGTAAGCTTTCCGTTTTTAGGGAATTGAATTTTTCTTTCTACTTGCATTGTTACAACCTCCTGACTGAGTTATTATAACATTTAAACGCTGTATATTCAAGTGGGTCAGACCATAAGAGAACAAATTAAGTTGCTGAGCTCTGTGGGATTTTCAACAGGCATACCTCCGATAAGTCTTGCTGATGAATAAAGAATTTTTGCATAATCATCAATTTTTGATTTATCGGTTTCATAAAGTGATCTGAGTTTTGCTGACACCGGGTGGTCGGCATTGATTTCAAGCACAACCTTTGCCTTAACCTGACTGTCATCACCGGGAATTGAACGAAGAACTTTTTCCATTTCGATAGAAATATCGCCCTCACTTGTGAGACATACAGGGTGATTTTTAAGTTTGTTGGTGAAACGAACAGCCTCAACATCATCACCGAGAACTTCGCTCATATAATCAAGGAGCTCTTTGGAAGACTCATTTTCTTGTTTTATTGCATCTTTTTCTTCCTGAGTGTCAAGGTCAATATCATCAGCGCAAATATTGGCAAAGTTCTTTTCACCGTAGGTCTGAAGCATTTTAAGAACAAATTCATCAATGCCCTCTGTGAGATAAAGCACTTCATAGCCCTTATCTTTAAGAGAATCAGCCTGTGGAAGCATATCGATTTTATCAAAAGTTTCACCGCAGGCATAAAGAACAGATGTCTGCTCTGAAGGCATACGCTCAACATATTCCTGCAAAGTAACAAGACGCTTTTCGGTGGAAGAATAGAACATAAGCAGGTCTTTGAGCTCAGCAGCATATCTGCCGAAATCAGCATAAACACCGAGCTTGATCTGTGAGCCGAATGTCTCAAAGAATTTCACATACTTATCTCTTTCATTTCTGAGCATTTTAGTAAGCTCTGACTTTATCTTTTTTTCAATATTTTTTGCAATAAGCTTAAGCTGATAATCATGCTGAAGCATTTCACGGGATATATTGAGTGAAAGATCGGGGCTGTCAACAATACCCTTTACAAAGCCGAAATAATCAGGAAGAAGGTCTGCGCATTTATCCATAATCATAACGCCGTTGGAATAAAGCTGAAGTCCTTTTTCAAAGTCTTTTGAATAAAAATCCCAAGGAGTTTTTTCAGGTATGAAAAGCATGGCATCATAAGACACCTGACCTTCGGTTTTTGAGTGAATTATATGTAACGGCGCAGTATAGTCATGGAATTTATCCATATAAAATGACTTATATTCATCATCGGTGATTTCACTTTTGTTTTTGCGCCACAGAGGTACCATACTGTTAAGCTGCTTTGGTTCAACAACAGTTTCATATTCATCATCGCTGCCCTCTTTAAGCTGACGGGTTTCAACATCAAGCATAATGGGATAGCGGATATAATCAGAATATTTTTTAACAAGGCTCTGAATTGTATAGGTTTCGAGGTATTGTTTATAAGAATCCTGCTCTGTATTTTCTTTAATATGAAGAATTATTTCTGTACCGATTTCATTTTTATCACACTCGGTGATTGTGTAGCCGTCAGCCCCCTGTGAAACCCACATATATCCGGTATCGCTGTCAGCTGTTTTTGTTTTAACAATAACCTCATCACTGACCATAAAAGCTGAATAAAAACCTACACCGAACTGACCGATGATTTCTACATCCTCTTGTTTTTCGTTGTTTGTTTTAAAGTCAAGCGAACCGCTTCTTGCGATTGTGCCGAGGTTTGACTCAAGCTCCTCAACACTCATACCGCAACCATTATCAATGATTGAAAGTGTTTTTTCATCTTTATTGATAACAAGCTGAATTTTGTAATCGCCTCTCGAAAGACCCTGCACACTATCAGATAAAGAACGATAATATCTTTTGTCAATAGCGTCACTTGCGTTAGAAATAAGTTCACGCAAAAAAATCTCTTTATGGGTATAGATTGAATTTATCATCATATCAAGGAGCTTTTTTGACTCAGCCTTGAATTGCTTTTTTCTCATAATATCTCTTCTTTCAAAATAAATTAGCACTCTTGTGACGTGAGTGCTAATACAGTATAAAATGATTATAAATAAATGTCAATAGATACAATAAAAATTTACATAAAAATAACAAAAGCGACACCCTTTCGGGTGCCGCTGATTTAATTGTTATCTCATACCGAGAATATCGAGAACACCATAAGTTTTGCTGAAGATTTCATCAGGCTGCTGATTAACAACAGTTTTCTTAAGACCTGACTGTTCGCAAAGTTTATAGTCTGCTGTATCAATGATACCTGACATATTGGGGTCAGCTGCTGCAAGAACAGCGTCACTGATCGGTACGTTAGCAAACATCATAGCGTTGTATGCTCTGAGGTAAACAGCGTCCTGAGCGTCGATATATGCGTCACCGTCAACGTCACCAAGGATAACAACGGGATACTCAACTGCTACAGGTTTTTCAAAGTTTTCATCATCGAAAGCGTACATTCTGATGATTGAACCTGTACCGTTACCTGTTGATGTGCCTACGATGTCAAGGTTGTAGTAATCACCCATAGGTGATGTACCGTAACCGTAGTAACCCATAAAGTAGTCATTGAATGTGCCCATTTCTTCGATAGCCATAGCGTTAGCGAAGCCTTCGTCAAGACCATAGAGGAAACCGGTATCTTCGTCAACCTTCTGAGTAGCGCCGTCACCATAAAGTTCGATGTAGTCAGTAAGATACATATCAAGGTTTGCTACTGCTTCGTCAAGAGCTTCCTGACGGTTGTCAACTACGAGCTGATCGCTCTCGTCGTAGTCACGGTCAAGGTTAACAGCTTCGAGGTAAGCATCAATAAGTTCCTGAACTGCAACGGGATCAAACTTTCTCAAAGTTGTGATGTAAGAAACAACTTCGATTGAACCGTCAAGACTTGAATAGTCTGCAAGAGGAGCCCATTCTTTAAGTTCCTTAACAGCTTTGATGAGCTGTTTTCTTGCTTCGTTGATGCGTGACTGACGCATATCACGAAGTGCTTTTGCAGGATCGTTTTCATCGTTAGCTGCTGCTAAATACTCATTGTTTACTTTAGTAGCAAAAGCGAGAGCTTTCTGATAGTTTCTCCAGCTTCTTTCGGAATAAGTGAATGTTCCGTCACCGTTGTCAACCTGAGTATAGTTAGCATTAAGAGTTTTGGTTAAAACTTTATTAAGCTGATAGTTAGATGCTGTTGTTTCACCGAAATGTTCATAGTTATTTTCGTTAGATTCTTTTGAACCGTCCATATTATAACCTGTTGTGAGCATCTCGTAGATAGCTTCCATATAGTAAGCTGCATTTGTCATTTCGCTTCTTGTGGGAGCAACAACTTCAGGATTTGTCTGAGCTTCTTCATACTGAGCAATCAAGTTGCCGCAAGCGTCACGAGCTGACTTGAAGTCTTTATAAAGGAAGCCTTTGAAGTCAACCATGTGGAAGTAGCTGTATGTATCGTCATCATAAGACTTGCCATCGTTAGCTTCTTCTGAATACTGGTTATAGAGAGCTTCAAACTCTTTGAAGTTAAGGATCGGATAATCTGCAGGAGCAGTATTGGGAGCGAAGGGATAGTCAGCTGCATTCCACAAACCGAGAAGCTGACCAAGCAACGGCATAATTGAATAG
>JAZRME010000136.1:0-3299 GCA_045647325.1 Acutalibacteraceae bacterium
GAAACCTCAAGTGAGTGATTGAGAACATTCTGACCGTAGCTTGTGCGATATTTAAGTTTACCTAACTGACGGATAAGTTCAGGATGGATACCGTTGACACCTGCGTCAACAGCGGCTCTTTCACCTGTCTGTTTAACAGTATGCTCAACCTCTTTGTTGGCTTTTTCATAAAGCTCTTCAATTCTTGCGGGGTGAACACGACCGTCAGCGATGAGCTTTTCAAGAGTTCTGCGGGCAACCTCACGACGAACGGGATCGAAGCATGAAACAGTAATAGCTTCGGGGGTATCGTCGATAATAAGGTCAACGCCTGTGATTGTTTCAAGGGTACGGATGTTACGACCCTCACGGCCGATAATACGACCTTTCATTTCATCGTTGGGCAAAGCAACAACAGAAACTGTAGCTTCTGCGCTGTGATCAGCTGCGCAACGCTGAATAGCTGTTGCAATAATTTCTCTTGCGAGTGTTTCTGACTCGTCTTTAGTCTTTTGCTCAAATTCCATGATTTTAACTGCTTTTTCGTGAGTTAAATCTTCTTCAAGTGTTTTAAGCAAATAGTCTTTCGCCTGTTCCTTGGTGTAACCTGAAATTCTTTCAAGCATCTCAAGGTGGCTGCGTTTGAGTGATTCGATTTCTTCCTCTTTCTTTTCGGCTGAAAGAATCTTTGACTGAAGAATTTCATCTTTCTTTTCAAGGTTTTCAGCTTTTTTATCAAGAGTCTCTTCTTTTTGATTTAAGCGACGTTCTTGCCGTTGAACTTCACTTCTTCTTTCACGGATTTCACGTTCAAGCTCTGAACGCTGTTTGTGGATTTCATCTTTAGCCTCAAGAATTTTTTCTTTTTTGGCTGACTCTGCCTTTGTAACTGCCTCATTAACAATGCGTGTAGCTTCAAGCTGAGCTGAGCCTATAGCTGACTCGGCGACTTTTTTGCGATATACAAAACCGACAGCGAAACCGGCAGCAACACCAACAACAACACACGCAAGAATAACAATAACAAAAACTGTGATTGAAATACTCATGTTTGCACAACACCTCCTTGGTGAAAATTAAGTATAATAAATAATATCTTAGTATTAAGAAATTATCATTACGGAGCTTTGCTCCAATATTAAACTAATACGGCATATTAGCCTAATATTTAGATTATTGTACCTTATTTTGTGATTGATGTCAAGTTTTATCTTAACAAATCACAAAATATATGCAAAAACAATAGCAGAAAGATGTTTTTGCAACAACTTCCTGCTATGAAACTTAATTCTTTTTTGTAACTTTTGTTTTGTTGCCTTTTTCATCAACGATGTATGTGTTTTCAAGGTGAGCAACAAGACTCGCTTTGTATGAGTCTATATATTCCCGTCTGAGAATATCCCTCTCTTTGATTTCTTCCTCGGTAAGACCTTCAGCTTTAGCCTTTCTGGCAAGTTCATTTATTCTGTCAATCTTTTTCTGTTCCATAAATATCTCCTTTACCTACAGGGCAAACGCTCATACACACTCCGCAAACTGCGCCCCTGCCAATATGTTTAAAAGCTTTTTTCATATATTCACTGCACTTTTCCGGATCAAAAACATCTTCTCTTTCAAGACCGGGTTCCCACAATTTTCCGCTGATTGCGCCTGACGGACAAGCTCTGACACAAGCGTCACACTCAACGCATGGCGAAATATATTCACTATGATTAACCTCAAACGGACAATCAGTAAGAATAGTTCCCAATCTGACATCTGCACCGTGCTTTTTATGAAGAAATAAAGAATTTTTTCCTATTCCTCCGAGACCTGCCATACTTGCAGCTTTTTTATGAGAATATCTGCCTTTATAATTCCATCCGTCTTTATTTATACTTTGTGATGCCCCTACAGGAATATATCTGTAGCCGCTGTTCTGAATCAACAACCCAACCTGTAAAGAAAGTCTGTCAATAAAGGCGTTAACTGTTCTGTAATGGTGAAAATATGTGTGAGTCGGCTCACCGTCAATCTCATCAACAACGGCTCGTGAAAGAGCCACAACAAAGCTTATTGCATAAGAATTTTCACCAAACGGACCATCATCAATCTTAGCAAAACCTACATCACAAGCGCCCTCGTCAAGAAGCATTTTTTCAATTTTTTTCTGCAAATCCAATTCCATATAAGACAACTAAAAACTTCCTTTAATTTTATATTAAACAATGATAAAAATATTATCGGTGATTATATGACTGAAATTCAATATCTTACACAAAGAATAAAAGACCTTGAGAAAGGGCTGAATAACCCCGACTCATCACAAGACGAGCAAAAGAGACAGGCCCTTGCCCTGGTCAACTACCGTCTTGACTTAAAACGGGCGTTAGAGCAGCAAGAGACTAATCAATAACGCTGACAACCATTTTTCCGTGTTGCTCTCCGCAATACTCACCATCGAGATAAGCCCTGGCATAATAAATGCAATTATAACTGCCTTTTTTTAATTTTCCTGAAAGCTTATCGCCTGAAACATAATGCCCCGGCGCTATCATCGGAGAGGTGTAAATTAAATTTTCTGTTTCACCGTCACCGATTATTTCATAAACTAAAAACTGAAGAGTGTATTTACACGACTGAGGATTTTCAAACATAAAAGATCCCTTTTTGTTATCTGACTCAAAAACAACATTGTCGTTTATGAGAAAACGAATTTCCCCTTCCGGTACATTTTCAATATGGTCGCCGGTCTCAAGCTGACCTGCCTGAGCTTTGGCTGACGGAGTGAAAAGCCACACAACCCCGGGTGTAGTACACTCAATTAAAACAACAGCAACCATTATCAGCGCAACAATCGCTGAAAGAATGATGATTTTTTTATTTTTCAACATCATCAACACCAATTTCAAGGTTTATTTTCACCGTTTGAGTTCCGATTTTTTTGTAATTTTTAGCATCATATCCGTTGATTACAAGAGTCGCTTTCTGAGTTCCGTAAGATACAGAATCAAAAAATCTGACAGAACGGATTTCTTCGCCCGGCTCAATTCCCAATGAACGATAAATGACTTCACCGTTTTCATCAACAATAAAAGCTACAAGCACACAATCGTTTGACTCAACGCTGCCAAGCTCAACAAGAGCAGGGTCTGTGTGTTCATCAATTGTTATATCTTTATTTACATAAAAATCAAAAGCTGCTACGCTGCCTTTTGCATTAACCGAACCTGCAAGAGTTTTTTGTTGCGAAGCTGACAATGAAGTTTTAACAGCTACGCTGTCAGGCTCCATTCTGCCTTTAAAATCAGCATTACGCACCAAGTCGGATCGTAGCCATG
>JAZRME010000137.1:0-9498 GCA_045647325.1 Acutalibacteraceae bacterium
TGTTGGTGATGATACCGTTTGCTGTTGTAACAGTGTTACCATTGTTGTTACCGATCAAAGCTTTTGTTGTCTGAGCGCCTGTTGAGATACCTGCCTGAGCAGCATCATCTGAACGCTTGAGTGAATCTACTTCGTAGATAACATTGTTTGTACCTGCTGTGAATGTGTTAAGAGCCTGAGCTGTAGCAGCGTCAGTACCGATAGCTACATTACCAAGAGGTGTGAAAGCAACTCTGAGAGCTGTGGGGATCTTTGAGCCGCTGTCATCTGTGAATGTTGATGTACCGAAGTAAACGGGTGTAGCACTTGCAACTTTGAAGAAAAGGTCAAATGCAACAAGACCTGCTGCGTCCTGAGCAGCTTTGCTCTGAGTTACAGCTGTAACTTTAGCCATACCTGCATCATCAAGAACTGCTTTGTAGAAGTTAGCGTAACCTGTTGAGCTTGCTTTCTGGAAAGCTGAAGAAACAGGAATAAGGTCTGCGGGATAAAGGTTGTTGTTACCTTCATAAGCGTCATAACGACTTGTTGTAGCTGCGTCGTTGTCAAAAATCTGATCAACTGTAAGGCTTGCTGTCCATGCTGAGGCGTTTGCTGAAATCTGAATACCTTCAGGAGATGAAACTGTGAGGTTCATAGATTCAACAGAAGCTTCTTTACTCATGGAGAACCAAGCGAACGTTGAAGATGTGAGAACGATAGCTGAAACCATAAGCATAGCAATCGCAGACACAAACGCACGTTTTTTGATTGTCTTTTTCATATCTTTACCTCCATAAAGATTTCGCATGCCTTGGCGACCGTTAACCCGTCGCCAAATCATTTGTTAATTTATATCCAATGTGTTGAAAATTTTAAATTGGAATCGAAGGAAAAGTTTTGCCCAGGGTTAGTCAAAGGTTGCTCCTTTTCACTCCTCCTACGCAGCCTCGCCGCTGTCACCGGATGTTACTCCGGCCTCTCCCTCAAAAAATTTTCATCACAAGAGGAATCATTATTGCTGAAACATTTTTTGTTTCAATTTTCACCGTAAGGTGAGTATGTTGATTGATTTATAATCTGTAAGAATTATTCGATTGTGAACTTAAGGTCTGCTACAAGGCTTGAACCTGCAACTGAGTTGAGACAGTCAACGTCCTGACCTTCCATCCAGATATAAACTCTTACCTTTGTGATACCAACAGGAAGTTCAAAATACTTAGCTGTTGCATCATCCTGATCGTCAACAGCTGTACCGCTGATTGTAGCACCTGTGTTAAGAACGCCGTTTGAAACAGCAACACCTGTGGCTGTTGAGTTGAGATATTTTGTTGCCTGAGCGCCTGTTGAGACACCTGCCTGAGTAGCAGCCTCTGAACGGTTGAGTGAATCAACTTCATAAGAAACTGTGTCAGCAGAAACAAAAGAGTTAAGAGCGATTGAATCATCAGTAACTGTTGCTGAAGTTGTGTCTGTTACAGTACCGAGAGGAGTGAAAGCAACTCTGAGAGCTGTGGGAGCCTTCTGACCTTCACTACCGTCAGTAAATACTGACTCATCAAAGAAGATCTTCTGTGTTGCTGCGCTTTCGCTGTCAACTCTGAAGAAGAGATCAAAAGCAATAAAGCCTGCAGTTTCGTTCTGAGCAACTGCTGTTACGTTTGCAGTTGTTGCGCCGCCACTGATAGCTGACTTATAGAAGTTAGCAAAACCTGTGCTTGAGTCTGCTGATGAGAAAGCAGATGAAACAGGAGTCAATGTGTCGGGATAAATGTTTGTGTTGCCGTAATATGCAGCATTACGTGAAACACCGTCAGGGGCAGTATGATCTGCATTAAGTGCCTGGTTAAAAATTTCATCGCATGTAAGACTTGCAGTCCATGTTGATGCGTTAGCTGAAATCTGAACACCTTCGATTGAAGAAACTGTCAGGTTCATTGCTTCAACATCTGTTGAGTCAGCCATGGTGAACCATGCGAATGTTGAAGATGTGAGAGCAACAGTTGTAACCATAAGCATAACCATCGCAAACACAAATGCGCGTTTTTTAATTGATTTTTTCATATCTTTACCTCCATAAAGATTTTTGTATGGCCCGACAGCAATTATCTTGCTGCCAAATCATTCATTTAATTTATATCCAGTGTGTTAAAAAATTCAATCGGTTTAAGTGATAAAATTTGCTTAAAATCAGTCAAAAGTAGTTCTTTTTACCTCTTTTATGCAGTTTCCTCGCTCTCATCAAGTGTTTCGATGAGTTTTAAATCCATCGAAAACTTGACCTCCCCCTCAAGAATATCATCAACACACTCAGGATCGTCACCCTCGAACCAGATAGCCACGGTGAATCTGTCCACAGCTCCTGCTTCGAAATTTTCGTTAGAAAAGCTTCCTACCTGCCTGTTACTAACGAAGTTTTTATCAGCGTACGCTTCAAGAACACTTGAACTGCCCAGCGCCGGTTTAGCATAAATCTCTGACTCGTCGTTGTGTGTTACCATAACGCGGACAGCTTCGTCTGCGCCCTGAGTAGCACTGTCAACCTTAAGAGTGGCTATGTAGCCTGCGCTTTCGGTGCCTGTGTTTTTAACGTAGAATGAATATGTGAAATAAAACATTCCGTCTTCCGTAAGGAAATTATGAGAACCGTCATAATCATTTATATCTGCCGGAAGAAGGTTGTATGTTCCTTCTCTCATATCTTCAAATGCGTTGCCTTCGAGAATTCTCGCAGCGTTTTTGAAATCAGGTGTTTCGCTGATCGCAATACCTGCGTTAAAAGCATCTGCATTTGTAGAAACAGTGAAGTTTCCGCTGCTTATATAAGTTGTGCAGGCAAACAAACCAAAAAGAAAAAGCAACAATATAACAAGTATAATTGTGAGGATTCTTATAAGAGCCTCTCGCTTATTAAGCTTTTTGGAGCTTGTTTTGACTGAATACTTACCCATATTGTCGCTACCCGGGGTAGCGGCCGGCTGAGCGTCATTTTTCTTTTTCTTAGCCAATACAACCGACTCCTTTCTTATACAATTGATTTTTCGTTGCCCGGTTTTCCGTAAAAGCTGCCTTTAAGCTGATCGACACCCATCTTTTTAAGAAGCTCTGCCTTTTCGGCTGTATCAATACCGTCAACTCTTGTTTCAACCTCAATCTTTTTACAGAAGTCTATAAGGCCCTGAATCATATTTTGTGTGCGTTCACTTTCCATAATATCTTCAATCAATGAAGCGTGAATGCCGATATAGTCAACCTCGTATTGAGTAAGATTGCTCAAAGATGTGTATTCAAGACCAAGGTCATCAATTGAAACCTTGAAGCCAAGCTCTCTGAGAGCTCTGATGTTGGCAAGAATCTGCTCTTTATCATATTCAAGAATACTCTGATTGATGTTGAAACAGAATCTGTCAGGCTTGATGCCGTGTTTATTAAGAATTTTCATAACCTGAGGCACGAAATTCTTTTTGCATATATGTTTAACAGAGATCCATACTATAAATGTATTAATATCTGCCTCTCTTGCTTCGCAACGCTTGATAACATCACAGCACTCTTCAATAGCCCAGAGTCCGAGCTGACAAATCTGACTTGACTTTTCAGCGATCGGAATAAAAATATCCGGCAGGATAACACCAACGGTCTTATCGTTGATTCTCATGGAAATTTCATAATCTATCGCCATATTGAGATGAATATCAAATACCGGCTGGAAAGAAAGCTCAATCGGTCTGAGTTTTCCTGTTCCGTTGGATTTTTTCTGTTCCATAAGCTACCCTCTTTGCCTAAAATTCTGTGTTGCCAAAAACTTTTGTCAAAAGTGCACTTCTTTGTGTAAAATTTCTATGCACACATCACAACGGGCGCACTTGCCCCATTTATGCTTTTATACTTATAGTACACTTTACCACTTTTTAATGCGGATTGTCAAGACTTTTATGAGTAAAAATTCGCAAAAAGGAATATTTTTTCAGAAATATTTCTGCAACAAAAACGACGGAAAAGCCGTAACTTTTCCGCCATAAAATTATAATTCTTTTTCGGGAATATACGCCATCAGATCGGAGCCGTCTTTAAAAATAAACTGAACGAATTTTCCGTTGTCTCCACTGAAAGAGCAGTAACTCATATATGAGTCAAAATACTTTCCGATAAGCTTTTTATCTGAAACAACTTCATACTCCAGAAAGAAGTATGATGAATCAGTATAATAACTTTCTCTGCTGCCGTACGCCTCTTTAATAAACTCAGCCGAAATATAACTCGGTGCCGTTGACTTTTCACTTCTGATTCCCATGGAATTCACCATTGGTTCCGGAGTGATAAATCTCATCTCTACCACATCATCCGAAGTAAGATTATTAAATGAAATATTGTGTCTGTTTAAAAACTCCACAGTCTTTTTCATTGAACCGTAGATGGGAATATTTTGCATTGACGGACCGCTGTATCCTTCTTCATCCCCTCTTCGTTCTCCTAAATAATATAAGGCCTGTTCTTCGGGGTAAAAAATCTCTTCCGGTGTCAGAGCAACCAATTCTTCAGCAAAGATTTTTCTGAACTCTTTATACTCCTCTTCATCAACAACCTCGCAGAGCTTCACACATTCATTAAGTGTTTTGCCGTAAATATAAATTTCATCGCTGTTAAATCTTTCTTTATAGCCGAGGTAGTCACATTGCATACCGATTTCTGTTTCTTCAATCTGTGTGGTTCCGGGTGTTACCTCAGGGACTTTTTCAGCCTCTTTTTCATAGTCAAAATCCCAATCGGTGAAGCACTGCATTATGAACTCATCATACCATTTTGTGTTTACCACATTATGAGAAGCTCTTGCGCCGTCAACAGAAACATTTTTATAAAATCTTGTAACATATCTGCCGTCTTTTAATTTATACACAAAGCAGACCGAGTCATCGCCTTCACCAAGTCCGTCAGTGACCTGCTGATGAATTGAAACAATAGTTGCTATATCATCTTCATCTGTCATAGGGCCATAAACTTTTGAGCTGTTCCGGGTTGTTCTTGTAGAAGAGTTGTTTCCTATAATAAATTCTACACTTGCCGGGCAGATACCTGCGTACTCAATCTCTTCAGGATCAGGCACTTTTGAAAAATATCCGAAAATTCCCGTTGTGAGTGTAACCGTTATCACAATTGTCGCTGCAGCAACAACCGCACCATCTTTAAGACTTGCGACAAACTCCGCCTTGTTTCTGTAAACCGCTGCCGTCACACCGAGATAAATCATCACAGGCACAGCTACAATCACAACATAACACAGCACCTTGTTCACCGATGAAAATTCACTCAACAGCATATATGAAACCATCGCAAACACGGCGCACACAAATCGGACTGCTTTTTTATTGGCGCCGACAGCTCCTGCAATTTCAGCCTTTCTTTTTTCCATAAGCTTTGGCACAAAAGAAAGAATCACAACCGCAATCAGCAGCCAGACAAATACTGTCAGATAATCAAAACCGCCAAGCTCGTAATTAGTGCCGTCAATATATTTGTAGCCGACAGGAGGTGTGGAGTCAAGATATTCTAAAGGGTTTAGCCTTCTTGTGTATGATGCAAAGGTTCTGCAAAAGCCTTCAAAATCATAAAATACCCCATAATCTGACAATGCCGCACCGTTGACAAAATTACGGATTACTGTTCCTGCCGGATAAATAACTAACGTTGGGGTAAGAAGCGCAGTTGCAGCGCATACTCCGCTTTCGATAAAGTTGCCGACGCTCACAGTGAAAACACTTGCAACAGCAAAGCCTAAAAGCATATCGCCAAAATAGACAAGCGTATAAAATGCACAAGCTTTGATAAGCCCTGCCTCAACAGTGAAACAAACTTTATTTATAATAATTGCAGCAATAAAAGGAATAACCGATGCAATTGCAAAATAAACAGTTGAAGATAATATTCTGTTTTTTACAAGCTGTTTTCTGTTAATGCCCATCGAAAGATAAACATTACTCATTTTAACCGAGGTCAGAAACCTGAAAGAAAACAAACCTGTCAATGCACCAAAAAGAGCATAAGTATATTGGTGTATAACAAAAGTTTCATAAGTGTCGCTGCCAAAAATTCTGTAAACATAGTCTTCACCGTTAAAGTCAGACATTAAAGACAACGTAAACAACCCACAAGCCAACAAGGGGAATAAAAAGCCTGATCTGAAACATCTTTTCAAATCATATTTCGCTGCGTAATCAGCTGAAGATTTGCTGTAAATCATAGCTCTTATCCTCCATTTCGCTCAGAAATACTTCTTCAAGTGTCATCGATGTTTCGTCTATTGAAACTGCAGGCATAAGCGCCACGGTCCTGCGGACTTTTTCAAGATTTTCTTCACCCGTGACAGTGAAAAAAACTGCATTCCCTTTCACCTCAAGGTCTTTAACAGGCATAGCTTCAAAAGCCCTTTTATTTACAGGCTGAGAAAGAAGAATTCTGTATTTTTTGTTGTTTACAGGTATATCATCAACCGAACAGTTGAGACTCATTTTTTTGCCGTTAATCAGACCAACATGATCACAAAGATTTGCAAGTTCTGACAGACTGTGACTTGAAATAACAACAGAGCATTCACTCTCTGCCATATACTCAAGAAACAGAGTTTTGCAGATTTCTTTTTTCTGAGGGTCAAGACCGTCAAACACCTCATCAAGGAGCATAAACTGAGGTCTCGATGCCAGTGCAAATGCAATCTCTGCCTGACGTTTCATACCTTTTGAAAAGCTTCTCAGCTTAGCCTTTTTATCAAGGCCGAAAACACCGAGAATTTTATCAAAGAGCTTTGAGTCAAACTTTTCATACATACCCTTATAAAACTTTGCCATTCCCTCAACTGTTGAATTGCTGATAAAATACATCTCGTCGGGAATATAAAAAAGTCCCGTTCTGATTTCATTGTTATTATAAACATTTTCACCGTTGAGAAGCACCTTACCCTCATCGGGTCGGTACATCCCTGACGCTGTTTTCAAAAGAGTGGTTTTACCCGCTCCGTTGTAGCCGATAAGGCCGTAAATTGATGAATTGTCAACGATAAAAGAAATGCCGTCAACAGCTGTAAAACTGCCGAATTTTTTGGTAACATTTTTTACCTCAATCATTTAAAAATCACCTGCTTCGGTTTGCCTCAGTTCACCTGTCTGAGACAAAATATTTCGTCAACAGCATTTGTGATTTCACTTTTGGAAAGACCTTTTGAAACAGCTGAATGAAGCGCAACTTTCAGATCCTGCATCGCCTCTTGTTTAATTGTTTCATTAGCGTTATAAAACGGACTGACAAAAACGCCCCTGCCCTGGGCAGAGTAAACAATCCCTTTTGCTTCAAGCTCCTGAAAAGCTCTTTTCACTGTGTTGACATTTAATTTCAGCTCACTTGCCAGAGTGCGGATTGACGGCAGCTTGTCATCAGGCTTATAAACTCCGGAATTCACAAGCCAGATAATCTGCTCCTCAATCTGCTCATAAACGGGCACTCGGCTGTGCATATCAATAGATATCACTTTTATTCTCCTCACATTTTATTTTTGCGCAAAAACATCTGCGAAACAACTGTGCTATCACTGATGTCACAGTTAGAATATCACAATAGCCTCCCGTTGTCAACATTCTTTATAAAATTTTTATAATTCGTTTTTTGTTCAAAAAAACGCTCTCATTAAGAGAGCGTTTGTTTTAAATCAGACTTTATGCGAATTTTATTCCTGTTTTTTCTCTGATGATTTTCATTGTTTTGCTCACGGCAAAAGTGAGGTCGTTTATGCTTTCAAGCTCCTTTTTTGCTTCGGGGTTTGTGATGTAATTATAAAAGTTCTGAGCTTCATAAGACATCAGCACGTGCTTC
Organism: Acutalibacteraceae bacterium; assembly: GCA_045647325.1. Taxonomy (GTDB): domain Bacteria; phylum Bacillota; class Clostridia; order Oscillospirales; family Acutalibacteraceae; genus CAG-488. The sequence continues at coordinate 7,840 of JAZRME010000137.1, forward strand.
TCAAGGTCAGGGGTCAGCTCGGTTTTGTTGCCGCTGTTGTCAAAATAACTTATTTCCGTAAGCTTTGATATTGACGGAGTTGCAACAGTTCCGTTATCGCCAAAAACCTGCGACCCGAAACGGCTCTGACCAACCTTTGAAAAAGTCAGGGTAACCTGCTTGTCGTCATAATCCAGAACCGTTGTTCCGTAGCCGTCTGCACCTGTTGAAAGAAAACCTGCCGTTGATGTGATTTTGTTTGGCTCACCAAACAAATCAAGCGCAGGATAAACGCAGTAAATTCCAAGATCCATAAGACATCCCGTAGCAAACTCCGGGTTAAAAATATTGGGCAGCTCCCCTCTTTTAAGAGCAGGATATTTTGATGAAAGCTGACTGAAATCAAAGTGAGCCGTTGCAATTTCACCAAGATTTTTCACAGCCTCTCTGAGCACACTTCTCGCAGGAAGATGCATATACATAATAGCTTCCATATAAACAAGATTTTTACTCTGCGCCAGAGCTCTCAGCTCTTCAAACTCCTCAGGCTCAACAGTTATGGGCTTTTCGCAAATAATGTGCTTTCCGCTTTCAAGCATCAGCTTACTCTGAGCATAATGGAGTGAATTGGGACTTGCGATATAAACAGCATCAACATCACTCTGAGCAAGGTCGTTCAGGTTATCAAAAACCTCTGCGCCGCCAAAAGGCTTTGCAAAATTTTCACCTGTTTCTTTGCTTCTCGAATATACTGCTGAAAACTCAAAACCGTCAACAAGCTTTGCGCCCTCAACAAAAGACTTTGCAATCCAACCTGTACCTATTACTGCAAATCTGACCATAATAACACCTCTTTCATCTATATTTTAACTTGAACCAAAACAAATTTCAATGTTTATCGGTTGAAATTTCAGCGATTTGTGATATACTTATACCATTATATTGGAAAAGGATGTCTTAATTTATGAAATTAGGTATTGTAGGTTTGCCAAATGTAGGCAAAAGCACACTTTTTAACGCTATCACCAACGCAGGTGCCCAGTCAGCAAACTACGCTTTCTGCACAATCGAGCCCAATGTTGGCGTTGTATCTGTTCCCGATGCACGTCTTGATAAGCTCACAGAGATGTATAACCCTGCTAAGACAACCCCGGCTGTTATCGAATTTGTTGATATCGCAGGTCTTGTTAAGGGCGCTTCAAAAGGTGAAGGCCTCGGCAACAAGTTCCTCTCTCACATCCGTGAGGTTGATGCAATTATTCACGTTGTTCGTTGCTTTGAAAACGATGATATTATTCATGTTGACGGAAGCATTGACCCTGCAAGAGATATTGAAACAATCAACCTCGAGCTCATCTTTTCTGACGTTGAAATGGTTGAGCGCCGTCTTGACAGAAGCACAAAAGCTATGAAAGGCGACAAGAGTCTTGCTAAAGAAGTTGAATTTTTAAAACGTCTTAAAGAAGAGCTTATGAACGAAGTTCCTGCAAGAAATGTTGAATGCGACGATGACGAAAAAGAAATCCTCGCTTCAATCGCACTTCTTACATCAAAGCCGGTTATTTACGCTTGTAATATGAGTGAAGATGACTTCGCAAACGGTATTGACACTAACACAGGTTATCAGAAGGTCAGCGAAATCGCTGCAGGTGAAGGCGCTCAGGTGCTCCCCATCTGCGC
>JAZRME010000138.1:0-2204 GCA_045647325.1 Acutalibacteraceae bacterium
CAGGCAAGCGGTGTTCCGCTCTACCTCTTCAAGCATACACAGGAATTCTTCCCCGGCGATCTTGACGATCTCGAGAGAAAGCTCCGCGCTAACCTCTTCCGCGGCGGTACAGCTGCCGTATTCATCGAGCCCATCGGTCCCGAGAGCGGTACAACTCCCGTTCCCTACGACTTCAACAAGGGCGTTGAGAGACTTTGCCGTAAGTATGGCGCACTCCTCGTATTCGATGAGGTTGTTACAGGCTTCCGTATCGGTATGGCAGGTGCTCAGGGCTACTTTGGCGTTTCTCCTGACCTTACAATCTTCGGTAAAGTTATCGCCGGCGGATATCCCGGCGCAGGCGGTATCGGCGGTAAGAGAGAATATATGAAATATCTCGGTGCCGGTCTTGACGGTGCAGTTAAAGTTAAAAAAGCATTCATGGGCGGTACTCTCGCTGCTACACCTATCTCTTGTGTTGCAGGTTATTACACCCTTTGCGAAATCGAAAAACAGAAGGCTTGTGAAAAGGCCGGTGAAATGGGTGACTACCTCACTCAGGGTCTTCAGCAGCTTATCAAAAAATATGATCTTCCCTTCGTTGCATTCAACCAGGGCTCAATCTGTCACCTCGACACAGTAGGTACAATGCACTTCTCAATTGACTGGAGCAAAGTATGGCAGATCCCCGGTGTGCTTGACGCAACAAATGTAAGAAAGAAAGAAATGACCCATATGGGCGCTGCTTATATGGCAGAGGGTCTTGTTACTCTCGCAGGCAGCCGTCTTTACACAAGCGCAGCTTACACTAAAGAAGACATTGATGATGCTCTTTCAAGATTTGACAGAGTATTCAGCAAATGCAGAAAACTTTAATTCAATTCGGAGTAATAAATATTATGGATATTTTACAGGCTAAACAGACCGTCATTGATGCAGGTAAAGAGCTTCTGAGCTGCGGACTTATTGTCAGAACCTGGGGTAACATCAGCTGCAGAATAAGTGACACACAGTTTGTTATTACCCCCAGCGGCAAGCCTTATGAAAACCTTACCCCTGATGACATTGTAGTTGTCAACATCGAAGACCTCAGCTATGAAGGTGATATCAAGCCCTCAAGCGAAAAAGGTATTCACGCTGACTGTTACAAAGCAAGAGCTGATGTTAATTTTGTTATTCACACTCATCAGTCAAATGCATCTGCAGTTTCTATTCTTAAGAAAGATATTGTCTGCGAAAGCGAATCTGATGTTTTAGAGATGGTTGTTCCCTGCGCTGAATACGGTCTCCCCGGTCAGCCAAAGCTTCGCAAAGGCGTGAATGATGTTCTTGCAAGAAGCGAGTCAAAGGGTATTCTTATGGCTCACCACGGTGCTGTTTGTATGGGCGCTGATTATGCCGAAGCATTCAGAGTAGCTAACGAGCTTGAAAGAGTCTGCGGTGAATACCTTGACGCTAAATATAAGCGACCCAAGTATCAGCACAATGTTGTGGCATCAAAGAGTGAATTCAAAGACGGTGTTATTCATTTCACCGATGATTTCTGGGATACCGACTTTGACCCCGAAAGTCTTACTCTCCCGCCTGAGCAGTGCATTCACAGAGATATTTACAACGCTTATCCCAAAATCAAAAATATCATTCACTGCGCTGACGATGACGTTGTTGAGGTTTCATCAACCGGCAAAAAGGTAAAACCGTATCTTGATGACTTTGCTCAGCTTGTCGGTATTAACCTTAAATGCGCCAAAGATGAAAAAGAAATCATCAAAAAGCTTAAGTTCAGAAACGCTGTTCTTGTTAAAGACAAGGGTGGTTATTGCTGCGCTAACGATGAATACAACGCTTCAGCTGTTGAAATCGTTTTGAAAAAGAACTGCAAGGCTATGCTTGACACACAGAACATCGATAAAATTAAACCTATCAAGCTTCACGAATGTCTGCTTATGAGAGTTGTTTATAAGCTTAAATATTCAAAGCAGGCTGATAAATAAGATTTTCCCACCGAGCAATCGGTGGGATTTTTTTGCGCTTATCAACCCGGTATCCGGGTTTTTGTTTTGTCAAAAAGTTTTTATATGCATAGAATGATAATGGATTTATTATCCTAAAAAAACAAAGGAGATATGTTATGAACTACTCACCTGCCGTCCGGCAAGTGAACGGAATGATGTGCCCGAAGGATTTCCCCGTGGCTATTACTCCGTTGCCGTCAAATCCTGTTG
>JAZRME010000139.1:0-12555 GCA_045647325.1 Acutalibacteraceae bacterium
ACAACTCCTTGGCTCACAGAACGACATGGCTACGATCCGACTTATAACAACTGAAAACACACCAATCGGTGCCGTTTCAACAACATATATCACTAAAGAAGGTGAGCAGGAGTTTGAAGCTCCGGGTTGGTTTAACGGTGAACATATAACTTATAAAATACCGAAGGGAGTCAGAATTATTTCGTTAAAATATCGTGAAACGGGATATGACAGCTCTTTCAGTGGTGATTTTGAATGTGACGATGTATTTTTAAATTCTCTGTGGCAAAAATCTTTGCGCACTCTTTATGTTACGATGCGTGATAATTTTATGGATTGCCCTGACCGTGAGAGGGCACAGTGGTGGGGTGATGTCACAAGCGAAATGATTATGACAATGTATTCTATGGACAGCAACTCTTACCTGCTTTATCAGAAAGGTGTTGAAGCGATGCTTTCACATATTGATGAAACAGGTGTTTTGCAGACTGTTGTGCCTGTCAATGGTGATTATTTTGAGCTTCCCGTTCAACAACTTGCAGGGATTGTGGGCTTTCTCACTTACTATGAATACACCGGTGACAAGGCATTCCTTGAAAAGGTTTATGATGCCTCTGTCAATTATCTGAAACTTTGGGAAATCGGCAAAGATAACCTTGTCATTCATCGTGAAGGTTCGTGGGATTGGTCTGATTGGGGCAAAAAGGCTGATACAACAGCTATAGAAAATGCGTGGGTTTATTATGCGCTTTCTGCAACAGAAGAAATGGCAAAGGTTTTAGAAAAAACTGAAGATATTCAATTTATCACCGACAGAAAAGAGTCTGTTGCCAAAGGGTATGCTGCTCTCTGGTCAGAAAACGGTTTTAAGAGTGATGATGTAAAAAATCCTGATGACAGAGCCAACGCTCTCGCCGTTTTAGCAGGACTTGCAGATAAAGAGCAATACACCACTATTACCAATGTGTTGACAACAATCAAAAATTCAAGCCCGTATATGGAATATTATGTTCTTGAAGCTCTTTGCAAAATGGGAGAATACGAAGCTGCAAACGACAGAATTAAAGACAGATACCACGATATGGTAAATAAAGATTATTCTACTTTGTGGGAATTCTGGGATTTCTGGCGGGGCACCAGAAATCACGCCTGGAGTGGCGGTCCTCTTGTTATAATGAGTAAGCATTTTGCAGGTATCACTCCGCTTGAAGCCGGTTACCAAAAGGTCAGCATAAACCCTCAGTATAATTTATCTGACAGTATGAATTGTACTGTGCCGAGCGTGAAAGGTTTGATTACGCTGAATTATGAAAAAACTGGTGAAAGTTATGTTGTCAATCTTACCGTGCCTGAAGATATGTCAGCTGTTTTGTCTGTGCCTGAAGGCGCTGTGGTGAATATAAATTCACAGCCTTATTACCGGGATGGTGGATATATTAACGGCAAAATCGGTAATGTAGAAGTCATAGAAAAGTCTGTTGTCCGATAAAGTGACGTTATCAATATAAATCATTTATAAACTATTGCCTGGCAGCAGCTTTAATGATATAATTTCAGCGGAGAGTTTGTTTTAAAAGGAGAGAAAGAAATGAAAAAACTTACAGATACATTTGAACTTTACAATGGTGTTAAGGTGCCATGCGTCGGTTATGGCACATATCTCACCCCTGACGGAGATGTTGCAAAAAATTCCGTTCAGGAAGCTATAAAGACAGGCTACCGTCATATTGACACAGCTTTTGCTTACGGAAATGAAAAAGCAGTCGGTGAAGGTGTCAGAGCTTCAGGTGTTAAAAGAGATGATATTTTTATCACCACCAAACATTGGGTGACAATGCGAGGTTATGAAAAGGCAACAGAAGCTATTGATATTTCTCTTAAAAATCTTGGTCTTGATTATCTTGATCTTTATCTTATTCATTGGCCTTGTGTAGAAAAAGTATCACCTGATTGGAAAGAGATAAACGCATCTACCTGGAGAGCTTTTGAAGAAGCTTACAAAAACGGAAAAATCCGTGCAATCGGTGTTTCAAATTTTCAGAAAAAACATTATGATGCATTAGTTGAATATTGTGATATCAAGCCTATGGTTAATCAGATTGAGTTTCACCCCGGTTATACTCAGCCTGAAACAGTAGATTACTCTCAAAAAGCAGGAATGCTCGTTCAGGCTTTCAGCCCTCTTGGTTGCGGAGCAGTTCTTGGTAATGAAACATTGTCTTGCCTGGCTGAGAAATATAACAAAAGCGTTGCTCAGATATGTCTCAGATTTGTTTTGCAGTCAGGTCTTAATGTGCTTACCAAATCAGTTACTCCGTCAAGAATAATTGAAAATGCTGATATTTTTGATTTTGAACTTTCAGCTGAAGATATGGCTGTTATTTCTGCTATGCCTGAAACAGGCTTTACAGGTTGGCTGCCTGAAAATGCACCGGCAGATGCTTTGATTTAAAATTAAGCAGATAGTGAAAAGCAACGGCAATTTGCTGTTGCTTTTTGTTTTGTCAGTGGTATAATTGTAACAGAAAGTTGGTGAGTATAAGGTATATGGGAATTGTATTTAACATACAAAGATTTTGTATTCATGACGGTGACGGAATCCGTACCTGCGTGTTTTTTAAAGGGTGTCCATTAAGATGCATCTGGTGTCATAACCCTGAAAGCTTTGATAAAAAACAGATTCTTTCATTTGATAAAAATAAGTGTTCATTATGCGGCAGATGCATTGATATATGTGATGTGCGAAAAATTGAAAGCAATAGTCTCACAATTGAAAGAGACAAGTGCCTGACCTGCGGTAAGTGCGCTGAAGTATGCCTTAATAACGCTAACGAAATTATCGGTAAAGAAATGACAGCTTCAGAGGTTATAACTGAAGTTTTAAAAGATAAAATCTTTTATCAAACTTCAGGCGGCGGTCTCACAATCACCGGTGGTGAGCCGTCATATCAGGCTGATTTTGCTTTGGAGATTCTCTCTTTTTCAGAAGCTGAGGGTGTTTCGGTTGCTATAGAAACCTGTGGTATAGGTTCACGCGAATTTTATAAAAAAGCAGCTGACTCAGGTGCAACATTTTTGTTTGATATAAAATGTATCAATTCAAAAAAACACATTGAGCTTACCGGTGCAGATAATACTCACATTATGTCAAATCTTCAATATCTTATGAGCAGAGATGCAGATATTATTATAAGACTGCCCTTGATTCCCGGTTGTAATGACAGCGATGAAGATATTGCTTTGTTATCGGCTTTTTTAAACGAAAACGCAGGTCATTACAGATATGCTGAGATTATGCCTTATCATTCTCTCGGGGTAAAAAAGGCTGAAAAATCAGGCTATGTCTCATCTTATACTCACGAAAATGCAAGTGAAGATGAAATATCCCGTTGGCGTTCGCTTTTTGCTTCTCACGGTGCAGATGTGAGGATATCAAAATAAAAGAGGTTTATTTATGACAGATTTAGTTAAAATTGATCCTTTTCTTTACGGCTTTTTTTCAGATGAAACCCTTGAGCTTGGCGAGAGGGTAGGCCTTGCGCTGCTTTATGGTGCAAAAAATATTGAAATCAGGTTTTCAGACCGATTGCTTCCCGAAACATCTTTTAAGTCAGAATATCAGACTTCAGATTATACACCGGCTGACGGACTTCGCTTTTATTGTGATAACATCAGAGCGCTTATTCCGAAATTTCCCGAGCATGAGAATGTGTTTCGCCACTATATTGATGAATTGAATATATTAAACGATAAAGCCAAAAGACTTTATTGCGAAACATCAGACGAGCTTAACCGTTCGGGTGCCGAATGGGGAGGAGGTTGGGGAGGCCACTCTAATCCGGATTACGGAAGAATTGTCAACTACGGCACAGATTATATCCGTGAAATAATCAAAAAAAATCGTGACCTTTATCCCGATGAAGATTGGTTTTATCGTTCTTGTTCCTATACCCTTGACGCTATAGATATTTTAGGTGAAAGATATGGTGAACAGGCTCTCATAAATGCTAAAAAATGCGATAATGAAGCTGACAAAAATTTTTATATCCGTATGGCAAAAGCTTTTGAAACAGTTCCCAAAAAGGGAGCTTATGATTTTATGTCGGCTATGTGTTCATTTATGCTTATTTTCGCTCTTGACGGAAGTGATTCTCCGGGCAGATTTGATCAATATATGTATCCGGCATATCTTAAAACCGATGATAAAGAAGAGAAGACAGACCTTCTTGACAGACTGTGGGATTATTTTCACGATCACCGTTCCTGGAATCTGTGTATTTCAGGAAGTGATGAAAATCACAATGATGAAACAAATGAGCTTACCTATGATATTCTTGCCATGGTCAGAAAAAAAGGCTATCAGACCCCAAACCTTACATGCCGTGTTCATTCAAACACACCTGATAAGCTCTGGGGTGAAATTGCCGATACCCTTGCTATGGGAACGGGACTTCCTGCGCTTTATAACGATGATGTGGTTTGCGCTGCCCTTGAAAAAATAGGCATCTCTTCTGTTGATAGCCATGATTATTGTATGAACGGATGCAATCAGATAGATATTATAGGCAAAAGCCATATGGGGCTTGAAGACGGTGAGGTTGTATTTGCCAAATGTCTTGAGTTTGCTTTACATAACGGCAAAGATGCTATGAACGGCAAACAGGTTTCGATTAAAACAGGTGACCCTGAAACATTTACAACCTATGAACGGTTTGAACGTGCTTTTATGGACCAGCTTGAATTTGTGACCTATAATGCCTGTAGCAGCGCAAACGATTGGCAGCATCTTCGTGGTATGTTTCAGCCTCATCCGTTGCGCTCATGCCTTATTGAGGGTTGCCTTGAAAAGGGTCGTGATTACAGAAACGGAGGCCCGGTTTATAATCACGGTCAGATTCTGGCTGAAGGTATTGCCGACACAGGTGACAGTCTTTACGCTGTTAAAAAATTGATTTATGATAAAAAGAAATATACAATGTCACAGCTTATTGAGGCTCTGAATTCCGATTTTAAAGGATATGAGCAACTTTATCACGATTTTAAAAATTGTGAAAAATTCGGTAATGACATTGAAGAGGTTGACACCATAACAGCCCGTGCGCTTAATCGTTTTCTTACTGTTCTTAAACGAAACAATACTTACAGAGGTGGCGTTTTCACAGGGGGATGCAGTACCTTCAACCGTGCTGCAGGTTACGGTCAACAGATCGCTGCGCTTCCTAACGGAAAGCTGAAGGGTGAACCGCTTCTTGCTGACAGTATTGCTGCCACACCGGGCCGTGATAAAAACGGACCCACAGCGCAGATCAAATCGGTTCTCAGATATAACCATTTTAATGCTTGCAGCGGTTTTGTGTTTCAGAATAAGTTTGAAAAGAAACTGTTTAACAGCGAAAAGGGTAGGGCAACCTTTATTGCTCTTGCAAAAGCGTATTTCGCAGGGGGAGGGCAACAGTACACCGTTACGGTTGTTTCACCAGAAGATCTTCTTGATGCAAAGGTGCATCCCGAAAATCATCAGAATCTGATTGTCCGTGTCGGTGGCTATAGCGATTATTTTATAAACATCGGGGAAGATCTTCAGAACAGCGTTATCAGCCGAACTTTTGAAGAGATGTAATCTGCGGTTATTTAAAATAAAATATCTTGTATTTCAAAAATACCTGTGATAAAATGATCGAAGCCAAAGGGGTGTTATTATGAAAAAATTTGTTCAGGTCGGCTGCGGAATTCGTGGTATCGAAGGCTACGCTGAGCCTATAATCAAAGATTTTAAAGAGCATATTCAGTTTTGCGGTGTTTATGATATCAATCCTAAAAGAGCTGCGCTTGTCAGTCATTATGGCGGTGTTGATATTCCCGTTTATGATGATTTTGATGAAATGCTTCGCTCAGTCAAGCCTGATACGGTTATCGTAACAACCAAAGACTGTATGCATGATTATTATGTAATAAAAGCTCTTGAAGCCGGTTGTGATGTTATTGTTGAAAAGCCGATGACCACAACTTTTGAAAAGGCAAACAATATTAAAGCTGCCGAAAAGAAATCAGGCAAAACCGTTACTGTTGTTTTTAATCTGAGATATCTTCCTTTTTTTGCAAGAGTTAAAGAAATTCTCAAAAGCGGAATTATCGGTGAGGTTCTCAGCGTTCATTATGAGTGGATGCTTGACACTCAGCACGGAGCCGATTATTTCAGACGTTGGCACAGAAAAAGAGAAAATTCAGGCTCATTACTTGTTCATAAGTCAACTCACCATTTTGACCTCGTCAATTGGTTTTTAGAAGATGACCCTGTTGCCGTCAATGCTTTCGGTTCAAGAAAGTTTTATGGCCCGACAAGAGAAAACCGTTCACAGCGCTGTCTCACTTGTCAATATAAAAAGGAATGTGAATATTATCTTGATATAAACCAACCGCCTATGGATAAGCTTTATCTCGAATGTGAAGATGTTGACGGATATTACAGAGACAGTTGCATTTTTTCAGAAGAGATTGATATTGAAGATACAGTAAGTCTTAACGTTCTTTATAAAAAAGGTGCTGTTATGAGCTATTCTCTTACAGCTCATTCACCGATTGAAGGTTTGCGTATTGCCTTTAACGGCACAGACGGACGTCTTGAATTTTGTAAAATGGACGGCAGATATTCTGAGTTCGGCAAGGGTATTGACAATGTCATTTCAATTTATAACCGACTTGGCGAAAAAATCACAATCAATGCTCCGCAGGATTTGCCCGGCGGACACGGCGGATCTGATGAAAAAATCAGAGAAAATCTTTTTGTTGGCTGCAAAAGTGACCCCCTGGGTCAGATGGCAGATGTCAGAGCAGGTATGATGTCTATCGGTATCGGTATGGCTGCCAACATCTCTATGGCAGAAAATCGCAGAGTCTATCTCAGTGAATTTTATGATGAATTAAAAGAATGACAAAACCGGAGGGCTTAAATTCCCTCCGGTTATTTGTATGATTGAATCTATACGGACAAATAAAAAAACAAATTCAACAGCAGAGAATTTGCTTGAATACATAAAAATATATGTTGTTTTCTGTTTCATAATATGATAAAGTTATTATAAAGAAAAGAAAGGAAGTCAATTCTATGTTAAGTATAATAAACAAAATCATTACACTTATACTTGTTCCGATTTATTTCAGTTGTTTATCACCGACTCACCCTATACTCGTTTTGTTTAATCAGCCGCAGGAGCTGATTTCACTTTCAGAAAATGGTGTGGGTACGGCTGAAGATCCTGTATATCTTACAGCTCACAGAGGGCTTCACGCTCTGGCTCCCGAAAATTCACTGCCATCGTTTGAAGAAGCTGTTAAAAACAACTATTATTCTGCCGAGTGTGATATTCAGCTCACAAAAGATAACAAGTGGGTGGTTATTCACAACGCTGAGGTTGATGACAGATTCTGCCAATTCGGCAAAATTGAAGACCTTACATTGGAAGAGCTCAAAACCTTCAGCTACAATTGGGGCGCAAATATATGGAAATATAAAGACACCCGTATTCCCACTCTTGAAGAGTATCTCGATGTTTTTGTGGGTTCAGACACAAAGCCTCAGATTGAAATAGGTTTAGAAAACTACGATATGCTTTACGCTATTGTAGATGCTATCTGTGAAAGAAATCTTGAAAATCAGGCTATTATACTTACATACAACCTTGAGCAGCTGCGTATGATTCACGAGCTTAACCCTGATATTGAGCTGTGGTATATGGTGGATGAGATGACAGCCGAAGTTATCGCAGAAGCAAAGCAGCTCGGTGACAACGTATGGCTTTCAGCCAGCTATGAAAAAAATACCGAAGAAAATATCAGGCTTTGTATTCAGGAAAATATCAATTTTTCTTTGTTCACCGTCAACACCGTTGAAGATGCAAAAGCCCTCTATGATATGGGCGTGAGATATATGGAAACAGACATTCTTTGCAACTGATTTTTTTCTGCATATTTCAGCGCAAGACCTATAAGGTGCAGGCAATTATACTTTTTAAAATATTTTTATTTATATTCATTGGAAATCCTCCTTGTGTTTTGTAATGCGTCGCTAAACGCCTACATTATACTTGGAGGATTTTTCTTCTGTCTATAGCTTCGGTTCGCTTTAAGCTCACCTGCTTTTTTGTCGCTCCACGCGTTTTTTTAGCCACAGTAGAACTGAGGGTTATTCTTACATATAAATACACCAATATAAAACCCGAGCAGAGTTTTCAGGCTCTGCTCGGTTTTCCATATTTTAGACGTTGTCATTTTTCCTCACAAGAAATTATTGTTTTCCCGGAATATGAAAGTTTCACTTTATCACCGACATTCAATAAAAGCATATTTTCATTAGCACTTGCTTTAGCTTTGAATATGTTGTTATCACTATCAATGAGATAAATATAAGTGTTTCCGTCAATATCGATATATTTTATTGATGCAATAGTTATTGTTTTTTCTTTTATATCTTCTGTTATTTCATCACTTTCTATGCCGAGAGCGGTTTTATATTTTTTAATGCACTCAACCTGAGTTGTAGCAGTGGTAACAATATTATATTGTTCAACATTTACAGTAGCATAAAGTTTTACAAGACCGCCGGAATCTTTTAAAACCATGATATATGTGGGATGTCCGTCAATATTGATAAGTGACGGGAAAGAAGCCTGATAACCCTTTTCCTGAACTTCACCCTCTGCAGCCGCCATAGCTGATTTTTCATCGGCACCTGCGATTGAATAGTAACGGCTTTCACCCGTTCTTTCGTTTGCCAAAAGAAAACCGATGTTTGAGCTGTCACCGTTTACGGATGTTACACCCGTATAAATCCATATATCGCCGTCTTTAGCTACATATCCGTAATCAGAAACAGGTGTTTCATCTTCTGCTTCATCATCACTTGAATAATATGTTGTAACCTGTTTACAATCTTTTTTTGCGAACATACTGTTCATATAACCGTTCTGAAACATACCGTACCAGTTATATTGTTCACATATAAGATCACCGTAAAAAACAACATCTATCCATTTGGGAATATCTGCTACATCATATTTCTCTGTCTCACCGCTTACAGGGTCCAGAACAATACATCCGCTTACTGTTTTCCCACCAAATAAACCAATTGTTTTTTCAATAACAGAAGCAACATAATATGGCTTTCCGCTTTCATCAATTTCAAAGTGCAAGTTATCTAACATAAGAGTAGGATATTTTGTCCAAAGATATCTATATGCATCTTCAGAGAAAAATGCCGAGGGAACATATTTCATTCCTTCTGATTTTTCAAACGAAGCAGACATTGAAACAGGATTAACGGTTACATAACCTTTAATTCCGTTATTTTTGTTGTTCATCCATTTGAAGAATCCTGCATATTCCAGTGCAGAAACTTTAATAGGCTTTCCGTTATAATCTATCTGTGTGTAATCATAGGAAACATTGAACTGACTTACGACATCTGAGAGAGCTCCGATTTCACGATCACCAAGCATCTGTGCAGATTTGGTATCCATTAAAGCAATGGAATCTGTGCCAACAGATTCAGCCAAATCAACAGAAAAGTCTGAATCTGTAACTTTTAATATCTCTGAATACTTAGTTGCATTAAGAATAGTGCTACCTGTGACTCCAAAAAGAACAATTAATACAGTAAACACTATGGAAACTAAATAATATTTTATATCAAAATTAAATTTAGTGAACTTCTTGCTTCTGCCCTTTGAACCAGTCTTCTTCTTTATGGTCACCCAACCAAAATCTTTACATCCTTTTGCAAATCGTTCAACTACCACAAAAATTAAAAGTGCAATATCAATAATCAGCCATAACCATAAATTGTGAACATTAAGTGCAGGACAAAAAATATATAAACTTAAACCAAAAAACAGTAAAGCGGCAATTGCTCCAATTATGTACGGGAAAATCTTGACTTTTTTCATATCCGTCAACTCCTTTTTACATTATGTTGGAATTATTATATCACAAGTAAAATAACATTTCAATAAATTGTAAGTTCAAACAAAAACACCCACTCTGAAAGTGGGCAAAAAAATAATTACTCAGTATGCTGTTGGTGGAGACGGAGAGGATCGAACTCTTGACCTCTTGAATGCCATTCAAGCGCTCTCCCGATACACGCAAAAACGCACCCTATAAATTATCACATTACAATGAATACTCTTTTGCAAGCAAATTGGGAATTAGAGTCCTTTTAGATAAACTGAATTCTTTAATTGCTTGTTTGATTGGAGATGCATTACAATTAAATATGTCGGTAGTATAATCTGCAGTTATTTTACAAACATCTTGAAATACATCATCATCGACCAAAGTTTTTGCTACAGTAGGGTTTACAAAAATATTTTCAGAATTACTGAACAAAATATAATTGATAGTGGAAAGTTGATCGTCTAAGGACAATTTCTGAAGTTGTTTGTAAAACTTTCTGTATCGTTTATCTCCGTTTTTAATAAAAGCCAATACAACACTTGTTTCTTTCAATGGTAACGCCATTACATGAATACATGAAGTTTTACTGTTTATATCTGTTTTGTATAAATCGTTGATTAAATTATCTTCTAAATCTCCAACTAATGTAATTGCCGCTTGAGCTGCATACGGAATAACATAATCCAAATGTTTGAAGAAACACAAATAATAGGAATTATCGTTTTTTTCTAATGATTTTTTAGCATATATGTATTCTTTTGAATAAAAATATAAATCAATCTCACCCCAGAATAATTTCTCCTCTGCTACCGATGAATTATATTGTGTTTTTAAAATTCTATAAAGTTCATTTTCATTTACTCTTTTCCAAATCAACTGCAAATAGTTCTTCAATGCAATTTGAGATAAAATAGCATCAGAAGGTAAACTGTTGTAACCATCTGGATTCTCATAATCCTGAAAAATTTTACTGTCACAATCATTACATATTATTTGAAAGGTACCTGTGTTTTTTATACCTCTACTTTCTTTAGAGGGATTAAGCGATTTGTCTAAAAACGAAAATATTTTCCCGTTTTCTGCAACTCTTTCTAATGCAAATATCGGAATGGAATGAGAATTACAAAAACTACTACAAATTTTTTCACAGTAATGACATCTATCTCTTTTTGTGTTTTTTGCTGCTTGTGAAGAAAGACGAGAAAACATTTTGCTTAATCTAATTTCCTCATCTTTGGATATTGGTTTCGATGCAAGTCTTATAAAATCAAAATCATTATTTTCCATTTTCTTCTCCTGAAATTATTTATACTTTAATTATACTGTTCAACAAGATTTTTTCAACTCATAATTCACACATTCGACTAACCTCCTGTTATGCGATAGAATAAAGCTACCAAAAAATAGGAGGTTATATTTATGAAATCATCATTTGAACAGAACGGCGGCACATACAGAATGGTTGGTGATTACAAAATTCCCAACATCAAATTACCCGCCGAAGCGAGCAAACCGCTCGGTGTATGGGGACTGAAACGTAAAGATTATCTTATGCAACATAAACGGGTGCAGTTTAATATTATGCTTATGACAGGCACATTGTGGACTCACCTCACAGAGGTCGACGAACAAGCATCAGATATGTTCTCTCGGCTGGTGGAACAAATTAAAGTCAATGAGGGTGTAACAGAACAACTCAAGGCAGACAACCAAATGGAATGGGTTGCCCAAATGAATAATATTGAGGCAAGGGCAAGAGAGATTGTTAATCACGAGATGATCTTCACAGCATAAACACTTTATATAAAGTTATCAGGTACAATAGAATTCAACTCCTATTGTACCTGATTTTTTTATTTCTGTTTTTCTGCGGGGTATTAGGGGCGTGAAAACCCTAACAATCGGATTTGTACACACAAATCCATTGCTCGCTAAGACAAATGCCATTTTATATTTATTGTTTATCATTCCATATTCTTACGAAATCGTAAGATAGTTTGTGTTGAAATAAGAACGGAAAACTTATATAATAAAAATGTATTCAGGCAACTAACATAGGCAGGTGAAATTATGAAACAGAGGATATTGCTCGTTGAGGACGATTCGTTTTTGCGTGACGGATTGACCGAAGTTTTGCAGGGCGAAGGTTATGAGGTTATAAGTTCCGATAACTGTATGAAAGCCCGCGAGCTGATGAATTTTTTCTCATTCAATTTAATTATCTTTGATGTTATGCTCCCCGACGGCAACGGTCTTGAGCTTTGCACCGAACTTCGTGCGGCGGGCAATAATGTTCCTGTTTTGTTTCTTACAGCCTGCGACGATGAAATTCAGATTGTTCGTGGACTTGATGCAGGTGCGGATGATTACGTCACAAAACCGTTCAAGCTCCGTGAACTGCTTTCAAGAATCCGTGCATTGCTCCGCAGAACATCGGCTGTCACGGTTTACAACAGTGATGATATAACAATCGACACTCTCAATATGTCTGTCAGAAAAAACGAAAAAAATATTTTCGTAACTCCCACGGAATTTCAGATTCTTTCCGTGCTTATCCGTAACAGCGGAATTATCGTTACCCGTTCACAGCTTCTGCAGAACATCTGGGACAGCGACGGAAACTAC